>JAPLMO010000139.1 GCA_026386995.1 Planctomycetota bacterium
CACAATGAGCGCAATCAAAACCAACGTCGGACGCATGATGCATTCCTCCAAGCCGACTGCGGCCGCGCAACCTGTCCTTCCGAAACATTCCGTCTGCCTTATTCTACAACACCTTCCGTTCCTTGCAATCGGCTCGCCCTGTGCCAAGCCGCAACGCTCGTCATGGACCAGCCCGGCGTCCGAACTCACGCCACCACGACTCGCATCGGGCCGGAATCAGCCAAAGCCCTGTTTCTTCCCCTTCACGCCGCACCTAACGGATGGCGAACTCAATTCGGTGGTCTACTTCACCCCCCGGCGATACAAACCTTAACCCCGCCCATCGCGGCAGTCAAGCCGCAGCGAATCTCCGGCTGAATCTCCGGCTTGCCAGACGCCCGGGACTGTGGTAGGGTTCCGTCGGTCAAGCCCGGAAGGAGATCGCCATGACAATAGCCGTCACCACCACGTTCAGCTTCGAGGGGTACCGCATCAAGGAGTACCGGGGGATCGTGCGCGGGATCATCGTGCGGTCGCCGACGATCGTCCAGGGCTTCCTGGGGGGCCTCAAGAACGTCATCGGAGGGCAGATCGGCGCCTACACGCAGATGTGCGAGCAGACCCGCCAGCAGGCCTACGACCTCATGGTCCAGCACGCGATGGAACTGGGGGCCAACGCCGTCATCGGCCTCCGGTACGACGCTTCCGACGTTGTGGCCACGGCGACCGAGGTCCTCTGCTACGGCACGGCCGTGGTGATCGAGCAGGCGCCCTAGCGCGGCAGGCCGCGATTTCGGAAAGCGCGTTGCGGCTTCTTGCGCCCTACGGGGCATTCCCGGCCGGAATCGCCTTGGGAGCGGGGTTGCCGCGCGCAGCCACGGTCCCCTTTGCGTTCAGCGCGTACGCATTCCACAGTTCTGCATATTCCCGGCCGGGCAGCCACCAGCCTCGGCGCGGATCCTTGCCCGCGGGATAGCGATCCGCGGCATGGACCGTTTTGGACGACTCGTCCTGGATCCAGCCGATCTTCTCCAGGCCGCTGACCAGATTGACCGGTCCCTTGGCCGGATTCGCGTTGGGTGGGATGCGCATGGCGATGGCAGATTCGAAAAATGCCAGCATCAGTTTTTCCTGCCCGTCAATGAGATGGTGCGTGCCCCGGACCATGGTCACGTGAACCAGCGCGCCCTGCTTACGCGCGGCGGCCAGGTTGTCCAGCATCAGCTTTTTCTCCCGCTGGTTGTCATAGCCTTTTCCGATCCGGTCATTCTCGTCCCAGATGCCCAGTCCAAACGCTGCAACGGCATCTTTCGACATGGTCCCAAGGTCGTTGTTCTTCCCGAAGGCGGACTTGAACAGGCAGTAGGCCGCGACCCGCTCCGGCATAATCTTAAGGACGTTCTGAAGATACCAGGCGGCGTTGGAATGCGCCCAGATCAGGAGGGGAACATTGGCCAATTCAGGGCGCTTAAGATTGACCGCCGAGGTTGCCAGGCAATTGGTTATGGACGCAACGAACGCGGGATCCTTGAACTGGTCGAGTATATCACCGTCGCGCCAACTCAGCATGGTTCCGACGCCCAGATTCGCGCCCAAGTGCTCCTGGGCCAGTTTGACCATCCTCGCGCCATCACCCCATCGCGGGCAGACCAATACGGCTCTGACGGGCATGCCGTTGGGCGGCAACCAGAGTTCCCAGACTGCTGTCCCGTCGGCCGGGACCGCCAATTTATTCACGGCCGGTTCGGTGGCAGTCGCAATCGGGACGGCGGCGGAGAGGATACAGGCGGTCAAGAGGATGAGGTATGTGAGATGTTTCATGGTTGATACCTTTAGTACGTTAGTTCGCCACAGGGATCAAGGTCGCCTGTGCTGGTCCACCGATTTTAGTGCCCCTCGTCTGGCGTCATAAATTGTTTATTCACCGTCACTTATGGTAGCCTCCGATGTACCTGCTCACAACTTCTTTCGGAGGCTGATTTGCCCGAGAACCACGGTTGCCCGAACCTGTTTCTACCCGATCACTGGAGCCGCCACGTCAAGTCCGCCCTGCTCCACGTCATCTCTCTGGCGCGGCTCGCCTGTGTCCACACGTGGGCGTGGGCCGCCGGAAGCCTTGACACGCGCGTCGGCCAGGAAGTTGTCGCAAACAACACCCGCTAACACCCGTCACTTGCCCTGCAGACTCCGGACGGAGTTTGCGGGACGCACAAGGGGCTGCCGCGGAAACTGCACGCGGTCTTGGGGCGGATCGGGCTTCTGGACGCCTGCAAGACGGCCTCGCTTCGCCCGCTATTGGAGCACCTGGACGGGCCGGCCGGTGCGCCGGGCTTCCGGCAATCCCTCATGCGGCACAGTGACATAAACCTGACCATGAGCCGGTACAGCCACGTCCTGATCGGGCAGGAATCCGACGCCGTGGCCGCGCTGCCGGATTTATCGGCGCCGCCGGCGGAAGCGGCCCGCGACACCGGGACGGCAGGCCCGGAACCGGCCCCGGCGCGCTTGGCGCGTTGCTTGGCGCTTCCGGGCGGAAAAGGGCGGACTTCGGCGAACTCTGCCGGACAGAACGCCGCAGATGCCACCGGCAACGGAGACCCCGCGAACATTGAGAAAACTCAAGAATCAAGGCGTTTAGAAGTGGCGCGCCTGCCAGGACTCGAACCTGGAACCTACGGCTTAGAAGGCCGTTGCTCTATCCACTTGAGCTACAGGCGCAACACTTGTTACAATAAGGACTTAGCAGCCATCGCCCACGAGCCGGAAATCTCGACGACAACCTTGACGACAACCGCATCCGCGGTTATACTGCTCCTGGCAGATTCAGGAATGCAGGTTGTCGAAAGGAGCGTCCTCATGCCCGCGCCTCGATCGCACAAAGGTCGGCGAAAACCCGCGAAGCCATTTCCTTCATTCCCGCTGACGCCGCACAACAACGGCCAGTGGTGCAAGAAGATCCGTGGCAAGATTCACTTCTTCGGCGTGTGGGAAGACCCTCACGCCGCTCGTAATCGATACCTGCGCGTGGCCGAGGACCTTCACGCCGGTCGGCAGCCATACCGAACTCTACCGCCGGAGGCCGTTACCGTCAAGGACGTATGCAACCACTACCTCACCTACCAGCTTCGCCGTGCAGAAGCCGGGGAGATCAGCCACCGGTGGTTCGAGGATTGTCGCTGTGTGGTCGAGAACTTCGCATCGTTCGTAGGAGAAGCCCGTCTGGCATCGGACCTTGCACCTGAGGATTTTCTCAAATACAGACAGAGGCTCATGCGATCGGGTCTGGGCGGCAGGAAAGGGCTGGGTGTCCATGCCCTCATCCGCGCCATTACAATCATCCGTGGGCTGTTCAAGTACGCATATGAAATCAGCCTGCTCGACAAGCCGATCCGCTACAGCAAGGTTTTCGAAAGACCCGGCGCAGCCTTGAAGCGGAAAAGCCGCAGAGCAGCCGAGCTGCAGAACGGCAAGCGGTTGTTCGAGCCAGACGAAGTCAGGGCCATACTTCATGAGGCAAACACGCCGTTGCGGGCAATGATACTGCTCGGGATCAACGGGGGCCTTGGCAATACAGACTGCGCTCGTCTTCCCATCGCCGCTGTGAGCCTCGACAAAGCCGTCCTGGAATTCGACCGCCCGAAGAACGGGATCGAGAGAGTAGTGCCGCTCTGGCCCGAAACCGTCACCGCCCTGCGCCAGGCCCTTGCTGCCAGGCCGAAGCCGGCAACTGACGAAGTAAACGGGCTGGTTTTCCTGACAACTCCTGGACAAGCGTGGGTTCGAGAGAACATCCATCGAGCGGAAGACAACGGCATCAAGAAGGTCGTTCCTATGGACGCTATCACGCAGGCGTTTGATAAGGTCATCAGACGTCTGGGGCTCAAGCGCAAAGGCATCGGTTTCTATACTCTGCGACACACGTTCCGTACCTGGGCCGACGAAGTTCGTGACCAGCACGCCATTCACCGCATCATGGGCCACACGATTCCTGGCATGTCGGGCATCTACGTGGAGGAGATTACGTTGGATCGGCTCCGGGCGGTTGTCGACCACGTCCGCCGCAAACTCTTTCCGCCTGAGGACGCTGTTTCTGATCAACCGAGGAACGCCGCTACTTGATGAACTGGATGACGTCGGTAGCCGGGGCGGTCCTGATCTTTGGCGAAGGAGGCAGTGGCATCGGACTCACCCGGCCTTCGAGAAACGCTTCCAGGCTCTCCACGGGGACCCTCCAGCAACGGCGACGCGAAACCAGAGACGACCGGGTGCCAACGTTCACCGCCCGCAGGTTCCCGTTGTGAATCCACCGCTCAACCGTATCACGGGAGACGCGCAAGTGACGGGCAACCTCACCAACGGTGAGCCACCGTGATTCCCGTTCTGTTTCCCTAGTCACGGACATCGTCTCGCACCCGTTTCTCTGCACATCGTCGTCGGCCGGTCTTGCGGTGTCACTCGCCCCCGATGATGATACCGAGCGTAAGTAAGACCCTCAGACGCAAATCCCCTCCGCCCGCTTAAAGACCACTTCGCGCGCACAAATCACTCTTCTAACTGGTTGTGCCGCAACGACTTATACTGTCCGCGTGTCGGGGCCATTTCCGTTTCCGCACATTTGCGTCCGCATTTATGCGCGCTTTCCGCGCACGGCTACGCACGTCACCGGCGTCAGAACCAGAGGCCGTCCACGCTCGTTCAGCCGCTCGAACCTGGCGACCCCGGCCGCGTCCAGTTCCGCCACGATCTGATCAACACGCCGTCGACTGGTGATCCCCAGCCGTTCCACAATAGAAGCAAGCCTCACCGATTGGCCGGTCGCGTGATGATCCTCCACCGCAGCCTCCAGGACAGCGCGAGCAGACGAAGAGAGGACTGGACCTTTCACATCCTGTCCGCTGAACAGAGTTCGCACCTCGGCCTCAGTCGGTTCCCAGACCTTCGACAGCGGCGGCCGGACCGCGACCCGGACAACGCCCCACTCGGCGTTCTGGATCAGCGCCTCGCCAGTCTTCAGCGACGACAACTCATATCCAGCGCCCAGGTACCCGGCTGCGTATTCGCTTTCGGCGCTGCCGTTGGCCATGAAAACGTGCGTGGCGACATTTTCGCGGACCGCGGCCATGCTGTAGGAAAAGTCCCGGCTTGACTGAGAGATCGCCAGGAGTCCGATGCCGTACTTGCGGCCTTCCCTGGCGAGCCGGTCGAGGGCCAGTTCGACTTTCTCGGCCGCTTCTTTCGCCTCGTCCACAACGCCCTTCCGGATGAACCGAATCGCTTCATCGATCGCAACCAAGAGGCGGAGACGCGCTGATTCGCCGAACGCGCGGGCTTCAAACAGGGCATCGAGAATCCTCGCCGCCCATTCACATCGCGCCCGGTCGTCGAGACCCTTGAGGCTCACAACGTGCCGGCCCACAGCAAGTTCCCGGAGGTCGGCCGGCAAGGGCTTTCCCAGCCCCTGGCCGATGCCATAGTATGTAAAGTCAAGACTCCTCGCCTGGCTCGCATCCAGACCGAAATCCTTGTACCGGCCAAGGATCTCGCCTCTGTCTTCCGGTAGTAGAAGGCCGGTCCATTGGCCGCGCGGGTCCAGGACAACGACATTCACGTCCTCGCAGGCGGCCGCGCCCTCGACGACGACCCGCCCGAAGTAGGATTTGCCCGAACCTGTGCGGCCACTGATCAGCGCGTGGCCCAGCCGCTGCAATGGCAATTCCCAGGGGCTCGCTTTCGCTCCGTTGGGGTTTATCACGTGGCCTACCCATATCGGCATGGCGCCTGGCGGGGACGGCGCGGGCGTGATGCGGCTTGCGGTCGGGACGCGATCGAGGCGGCCAAGGAAGTTCCGGACAACACGGGCGGAGACGAGTTTCTGCTCATCCTGAACGGCGCCGCCCAGCAGTATGTCGCGGTGGGGAAAGACCATGACTTGCTGTTCGACCGCCCGGCGGAGTGGTTCAAACTCCGGTCCCAGCCGGTCCAGTTGTCGGGGGCACAGGATCCCGCCCGCCCACCGCGTCAAAAGCGAGACGCCAGGTGCATCGACCTCCTCAATGTAAATCTGGAGTTTTCCGCCCTGGAATTTCTGCTGAATCTGATACTGGTCGACGTCCCGCAGTTCCTTGACCACAGCCCGCAAGACGTCGCCGAACTCCGTGGCACAGCCGGCAACCTGAACGTTGGAGCAGCAGGCAAACAGGAGGCAGGTGGCTGCCCCTTTCTGAAGGTATTCCCTTTCGAGATGTTGCTCCGCCGCCAGCTGGTCGGCCAGTCTCCGCCGTTCAGCCAGGACCGTGTCGATACGACCCTGGGTGGTGCCGATCCGCTCCCTCAGGCCCCGCTCCAGAAGGGGTGACCGGCCCCGGTCCAGACGCAAGAGGTTTTCGTCCTGTTTCTTTGCCGCCTGGAGGGTTTCGAGTTCCGCGGCCAGTTGATCCAGACGGCCTGGCAAATTCTCCTCGCCTACATCATCGCCGCTACTGACCTGGCGGAACCGCTTCTCAGCGATCCGCTTTCGGGCCAATCCCGGTGTGATATCGGGAAACGCGGATAGCAGCAGGTGCACTTCGCCGAACCGCGTCGTCAGGTCGGCGTCGAAGGCCGCCAGGTCCCGCGTGTACAACTCGCCCTGCTCGCCCATCGCCTTGAGGCGATAGTACTTCGTGCCCCGGAGCAAGGTCCAGTCCGCCACCACGACCACCGACACCTCCAGCCGGTGTTCCTCGTGCCACCAGAGCTCCATGTGGAGGTCACAGTCCAACGTTCCGATCCTCCGGAACTTTTCACCGACCAAGATATCATGGCAGTAGTCGGCGGCCACGGTCGCTCCCTTCTGTCAACTGCCTGGCCATCCGGGAGAGTTTTCCCGCGACGCGCCACTGGACGATCTGCGCCACCACCCCCATGATCGAGCCGTTCTCGCAAGGTGGCGGCGGGAGGACCTTCAACATCGCGCCGTAGACGTTCATCAGCCGTTCAAAGGCCACCTTATCCTCCACCAGGCGGTCCTGATGCGCCAGTCGCTCGTCGAGCAACCTCAAACATGCATCGCAGACGCTCAGGCCTTTTTCGGCAAAACCCAGGCGGCAGTTTCGGCACAACGGACGGTGGCAAATGGCACAGAACCCTTCACAGGTCGCGCAGCATTGCTGTCCGCACTGAACACACTGGCCGCGGACGTCCTGCACTTTTTCGATCGGCCGTCCGCACGACGGGCAATTGTGGAAGTGTGTGGCCTGGGACTCCTCGACGTTTCCCCGCCCGTCGTCGGCGACCTCCTCGATTCGCTCGGAAAGTACGCGCCCCCCCAGATCGGTATTGATGATGCGCCTGCGGATTCTCACAGGTCCCCTCCTTCCGGGGGAAGTTCGCCGGGAGGCCCTTCGTTGCCGGGGCCGAGTCCAAACCCATCTCCGAAGTCCCCAAACGGGTCCGACAAGGCGTCGTCGAACAAAGGTGAAGTCAACTCCGGCACAACATCCACCGGCGTGAGAGGAGCAACCTCCGCGGTGGATACAGTACCTTCTGGGACAGCGGGAGACTCTCTCGGTACCAAGCCGCCTCTGACCTCATCAAACGTGAAGTCGGCCTGAACCTTCGCCTCCTTAGGCTGCTGAGGGGAATCGAAAAGACTCGCCGGTCCAAACTGCCGGCTGGGTCCTTCCATGCTGCGGCCCTGCGGGGCCCTCCCCTGCATCGGTGGACCAAAATCCGGTTGGGGCGCCGACGGCTGGGACGGGCGCTGCACGGGCCTGTAGGCCGGACTGCCCGATTCTCCTGGCAACTCGTGCATCATGTGGTATGCGGGTTCGTCTTTCTGGACCTCGGTCCCGCACAACCCGCATCGCCGGCTGTCTGCGACGGCCCCGAGGACAACAGCCGCCGGCACCAGCAGAATCGCACCAGTGGCCACGGCGGCCAGGGAACCCAGCACGCCGCCGGCAACCGAAAAGGCGGGAAACGGTCTGCTGGTTCCCCCATCCTCCGCACGATGCATCCGCGTCTTACAACCCTCGCAAACGAACATCGGTCTCCTCCTCTTATAGATCCCGGTGCGGGTTATCCCGACGGCCGCTTCTGCCGTTCCGCGAACCCGATAGCACATCCTTGACGCCCCCGGCCAACATGCAGGCAACCATGACAAATGCCAGAAGCGCCATCCACCAGGTAGAAAACGCCGTCCCGCAGAAACTGAGGATCAATGCCGCTCCAACCACCCCTACCACCAATGGCGCCGCCCACCGAACAATACGGCCAAGCAGAATCAGCCAGAGCAACGGTTCCATCTTGGTCCTCCTTTCTGAGCAGCCACGGAACGCGCATGTGGAAGCAGTCCACACGGCCGCGCCGCTACCGCCAATTTCCTTCCCTCGTGTTCCTGCGACCCGGCTGCTGCCCAGCACTTGACCCCGTGCCAGACGAATCATCCTTCCAGCCTGCCGGCGGTATGCCCAGGACTTCCAGCGTCCCGTCAGCCTGCATGCGTATCTCGAAGTCCTGACCAAGCGGCTGGTTCCAGGCCTCAACCTGACTGGCGTAACGGCTCGATAGCGCGACGAGCCGCTGGTTGTCGGAGCCGCGCCACGGTTTCGCAGTCGGCAGGTCCTGTCGGTACCGCCCTTCCATCACGAGGTCCGCCGAATACAAAAGCCACTGCGCGTAGGGCAAAACCCCTGAGACCAACTGCTCGACTATAAAGTTGCTATACACCATCACGCTCAGACCCGCGCGGCGAACGCGCTGGGCAAGCACGCCCAGCGCACGTGCCTGGACGAACGGCTCGTAACCTGTTATTGTTAAGCCCTCAAGACCGCCCGTGGCCAGAATGCGGTGTTCAAGGTCCTCGATCAGCGTCCATTCGCAGTCCACGGACGATGAGAAGTCCGAGCTGTGGCAGCCTGGGCATTGGGGCGAGCATCCCTTGACCCAGAGGACGAACCGTTCGCCGGGGCCAAATGCCCGGCAGCGATCCACCAGGTGCGCGACCTTAACCGCATCCCGCCGTGAAAAGACTTCGGACTTGTGTTGTCTCATCGTACACCCCCGGTCGAAGGGTTTCGTTCTGACCAAAGACCCATGGTTCCCGACTCTCCGACACCCCAGCCCGTCATCTTCAGTTGCGAGCCCCGATGAATCAGCTCCGCTTGGAGCGTCTGGACGTCTACCACGTAATCCGTCTTGCCATCGACTTTGAGGTTCATCTCTTCACTGCCCGGCCGCGATCTGGTAATCAGATTCCTCGTAGGGGAAACAGATGCCCCCTCCTTGTTGGCCGCCGAACCGCACATACAGCATGAAGGCAACCGTTCCACTCGTCGGACCACATCGGGCATGAACCCGGCCAGGTGAAACTCCCGGTAGTTCCAGGCGATGGGCCTGTCCATGAACAACGCGTCCAGGGCGTAACCCGCAGCACCGGCCACCAGCATTAGGATGTCCTTGATCGCCGGCGTTCCCGGACACGGGGCGCGATAGTTGGCCAGATCGTCGCGCAGTTTCCACTCCCGTGGAAAGGCGCAACGCCAGCACGCCTCGCCCGGCTTCTGGACATGCACATAGCCGCTGTCGCCGTTTCCGCTGACCGCCGTGGTAATCAGCGGGATTCCGGCGGCCAGCGCGTAGTCCGCGATCCCTTCGCGGGCCAGTTCGTCGTCGATACCGCTGATGATGCAATCGAAGCGGCCGACGAGGCCCGACTCGACCGCTTCAGCGAAGTTCAGGGCGATACCCGTCACCACCGTTCCCAGGAAACTCTCCGCGGCCTGATTCTTGGCGAGGCGGATGGCCTTGTTCTTCCAGAGATCGCGCCTGTAGAACTTCTGCCGGTTCAGATTGGAGGGCTCGACCGCGTCCTCGTCGCACAGGATCAACTCCCCCACACCTTTCCTCGCCAGGCACTCGCCGATGTGTGACCCCAGGCCGCCAGCGCCTGCGCACAGCGCCGTCACGCGTGACAACGCCTCCTGGGAGAAGCCCGGAATCTTCGACTGCCGGTCCTCCACACCGCCACCATGCGCTCGAATGCGTAATGGTCTACTCTTGTAGGTCTTCTTCTGTTTCCAGGCGGTAAACATTTTTTGCGACCTCCTTGACCCGCTTGCCCACCACCCGCACGTGAGGTTCCATCCTGTTTGCATAGAAACGAACGAATCGATCACGCGCGAAAATGCCGCCGAGGATATGGCCCCCGGACTTCTCCATCGCGTCCTGGGTCTGGCGGTCTGTGCCGCTCGGCTGCGTCGCAGAAGTGCCGTAGCCCGGATGGCTGTGGAAGTAGGCCAACGGAAGCATCCCGAAATCATTGAGCCGCAGTAGTTCCGTGGCCAGGGACTCGTTCGCCGCCTCGGCACCGGCCACGCTCTGGCGGCTCAGGCGAAGTGGAATGATCCGTTCCAGCACCCTCGTCTGGCTGAAGACCAGGCCCGTAAGCGCGTGCAGGCTCTCGTCGCCGGTCTTGGTCAGAAGCTTGAAGCAGTCGTGAAGAAGGAGGCTGCTAATAACGAAAACAGGCGCTCCGTCTCCAGGGACTAGCACTCGGGGCACGGCTCGGGGAACGGCCGGCAAAGTCGCACCAGGTTCTGGCGTACTATGCAAGATCCGCTGTAACCGGATCGCCAGCAGTTCGCGCCCCAACACGGACACGCCGATTCTGCGCTCACGCAGTCTGGCCATGTTCAAATGCCTCCATCAACAGGGTCTCGATGTAAAAAATACCTGAGTTCAGATCACTCGGTAGTTGGGCGAAGTGGACCCGGAACTTACCGGGCTTGACCTCCGCAAAACAGGCTCCGTGGGGTCCGTTCAGAATCGCACCCGGAACATCGTGGACGTAAAAGCCAAAATCGTACTGAGATGTCCACTTGATGACACCGTGACGCCTGCCCAGTCGCGTCTTGAAGTAGCCGAGGTAGAGATTGCTCTTCACCTGGCGCCAGCCGCGCAGCCTCCAGTAAGGGATGGCGGGGCGAGCACGCGGGTCGCTTAAAACAGTCACGCTCGGCGCCGCACTGCGAGGCATAACCTGCCCAACCGATCTCACCACCGCCGGAGGTGTGTTCGCCCTGACGAGCACCGCAGGCTGCCTGATGTGTGGTGCAGGAGGCGCGGGAACCGGACACCTCGGTTCCCGCGCGTTCCTCGCCTTGGCCGGCGGCGTGCCCAGAAAGAGGCTGCGCAGAAGTTCTGCCAGACCGCTCATTGTTCACCTCCCACCACCATCGGAGCGAAGGCAAACAGCCGTTCGCCGCTCTGCACGCTCCGCGTCACGTCGTGGTCTTGCGGAAGCACCTGGCGATCCGTGACCCGCGCCAGCTGGTAGTTGTCCAGCCCCAGCCGATTCACGATCGCTCTCGGCGTCGTGCCTTCCGTCGCCTTGACGCGCGTCTCCTGCCCCGTCATTCCGTTCACCACCAACAACGTTTTCTCTATCATCAGCCTTCCTCCTCGTATTCCGGCCTGACACCCCATGTGCAGGTCGTCGATCTCGTCGTGACCGTCAGCCCCCCGCTCCCATCCGAAGCGCTCGCCCCTCTCGAACCCGTAACATAGAAAAATCCGGCACCGGGGCCCTCCGGAGGGTCACCCGGCGCCTCGCTACAGCGGACACCAGTATCATTGATGGTTCCGCAGCCATCCGACCTCACGATCGGGCAGCCCCGTCAGTCGGCCTAATACCCCCAAACCTGTCGCATCCGCCAGCTTCCGCGTTCCCGCAAGGTTCATGTTCACCCTCCTAACTTGGTTTGCATGCCTGCCACCATCTATAGGGAGCCGCAGCGTATTTCTGACAAACGGAGCCGCTGAAAAAACCCGATGTCCTCCGGGCCGAACGTCGCGGGCCTGCGGCCCCCGGGGAGTCTGGACAACCAAAGGCCCGCACCATGACACCTTGATTGCAGCGATCCGCCAAGCCTTGGCATCGGTCTCGGACGCAGGCGCTGGCGGTTGGTTCAGGTGCTGCGGCTATGTCACCACCCGAACTTAAAATGCTTTAGACGACCCTCGGGAGAAACAGGAAGCGCCGTGGCGCCAGCTGGGGCCAGCACCAGACGAGTCAGCAACGATCCCGGCCGCGTACCGCTTCCGTTGGAACCGAAGAGCCGTCCGAGGACCGTCATGGGTTTCTCCTTTCGGGCGATGCGTGTCTTGGAACCCTTTCCCTCCACCATCCTATAGAGCTGCCCTTCACGCTTCTGACACTGGTTTGTACGGAACCTCAAACAACCGCACGACACCCCTATAGGGAGCCCCATCGAAACTCTGACAGGCTTTGGCTCGCAGGCAGCAGGGAAAAAGGCAATCGTCGAAAAGAAGAGAAGGCGGACCAGGAAGAAGAACAGCAAGAGGTAAGGTTCAAGGCCAGTAACCCACACAGCGTCAGGCTATCAGTATGGGCATCGAATCACAATTCGTTCCGGGATCGACAGCAACCGCTCTGCGAGCCCCGACAGGGCTGTGCCCGGCGCCGGGCGCACGGGCATCGGCGCCGACGACAGGTAGCGTCGTGCCAAGCGTTCCGCCCGGATCGCCAACAGCGAAAGGATGCTTCGATCTGACAGTGAAGTGCTAAAAAGCTCCGACTGGACCAGCAACTCCGCCGCATATCGGCGAAGGTCCTCTGTCCCGATCTCGTACATCAGGCAAACCTCGAACGGCAAGTAGGAAGGATAGGCACCACCCGCCTTGCGGAAAAACACGGACGCCAAGGATAACACCCTCTGGACCATATTTTCAGGAACATCCTTTCCCTTCAGCTTATGCCAGCGCAGAAACGCTGAAAGGCCGAACGATCCCCATCTCTTTTGGGGCTCAGACTCCTCATCGGGCCAAAAAACCACGTTGTCAACCCCCCAGTCCAGCGGCCACTTTCCAGTCAGGAGCCAGTAGCTGGCGACCACATCCATGCACTGATTGTGCTGAAAGCGCATGTCGCCTTCGGTCAGCCCCAGGCGCTGAGCATACTCGATGAGAGAGCTCCAGTGCGACCGGAACCGAGTACGGTCTTCCCAGGAAAGTGCCAGTAAGGAGGCGTCTTCCCCGATCCGGCCGAGGTATTCCCGCCGCCGTGCCCTGGTGTTGCACAGGTACAGGCTGGCCAGGAGCGTGCTGAACCGCCTGGGAAGAACGGCGAGTTGGCTGATAATCTCGTCCACACGGCGGTTCTCGGGTTCCTCGTCCGCCCACCTGCCTTGGTCAATCGCAATGACCGCGTGATGAGCGACACGGTGCCACGACAGGCAGTCTCCGAGCCAACCGTCCGGCAGAAGATCCGGCTGATCGCGTTCCGACCGGCCTCGTTCGACCTCCGCCTCCTCCGTTCGTCCCGCGTGCAGGTAGGCCCGGGACCGAATGTCATGGGCAAAATGACGTACCAGACGCGGCATCGAGGAATGCGTAAAGTCGCCGGTTGCCGCCAGAACCCGCCCAAGAGCGCGTTCGTCCGCAGCGGTCCTAACAGCGAACCGATCGAACACCGCCAGAAGCTTGGCCAGCGGCTCCCCATCAGCCACCGCTGAAAACCCCTTCGCAAGTTCCAGGGCCGCATGGACCGGATCCGCCGGGAGGTAGCGAACACGCAGGCCACAGTGTGGCGGGACGCCTGCCTGCCCCTCAATCACCAGAAGGTCACGATAGCCCCACTCCAACGCCTTCGCCAACTTCGCCGGCAACGTATCGGGCCCCACGGGCTCCAAGCGATTCCGCGTCACAATCCAGGTTCCGCTGGCACACCACCGCTCAGTCACCGGCACTTGCAGCTTCCAGAACAGCGTGAGAATGAACGCCGACAACCCCGCACTAGCCCCATCCGCGCCAGGACCGGCGTGAAGAGAGATCCTGGGCCATTCGGTTCGGTGGTCCAGATGGCGAAACCAGTTCCCGACTGCCGACGCGGCACCTTGCGCCGCCCGCTCAATGTCCTTCTTTCCCAAAGTGGGGGGCTCGGAGGCGTAGGTCACCTCAACGAAGCCGAGGTCGCCTTTGCCCTCCGCGGTGGCAAGAAGCACTGGAAAGAAGTTCGAGGGCGGCCCGACTGGAACTTCCTCAGGCACCATCAAGCCTTGCCGGGCTTCGTCGGCAAGCCGGAAATAAAGCCACGCATAGGCATGCCTTGTCCACGGCGGCGCAGAGACCTCGCCGGCGAGATGGGCCATTTCCAAAGGGGAGCGCCTCCCCACCCATCCCCAGTCGGTCAGGCTCGGTGGGAGTCTTTGGGAAGGCATACGATCCTCAGCCTCGTACCGTCCCGGAGTTGGAAGAACAAGGGACGGCCAAGCGCGGCGATCCTCTCCGCTATCGGCGCATGGGAAAGGTTCACAACCCATGGCTCTTCGTCGCTTCCCCTGCTGCCCGGGAAGGTTCCCAAACGCATCGCTCTGGCCGCCGCCGACTCGCCGCCCAGAGCCAGCAGATCCACCACGACGCGCCAGTCTTCGTGCAACCGCCTCGACAGGGTAAAACACCCGGCAGGACCAGCGTCCACCGCCTCGTCCGTTAGCTCGAAGGAAGAGATCAGCGATGAAGGGGCCGCTCCGGCGTAGGCCAGCTGCAGCTCCGGCATGACGGCGGCAGCGGTCCGGAGCGTCACTTCGACCACGGGTGGGGACGGCAGCCCCCGCACCACCAACGCACGCTCCGCCTGGGTCAAAGGGCTGTCCACAATCCCGAGGCGGTACTCCTCAGGCAAGGGAAAACAGTCCAGGAACGTCTCCAGGAGTTTTACCGCCCCGGCATCCAGTGGAGCCTCTTCCGCCACCTCAATCCACGCTTCGATGCTCGCGCGAGCGTCCGCTGGCAGAAGGTCTCCCTCTAGTTGAAGCAAACACGCAAAATCCTGAGCGGCGATGATCGAAAGTCCAAGGTCCTCACCCGAGGCCTCGCCAAGTTCCCAATCCCCCTC
>JAPLMO010000278.1 GCA_026386995.1 Planctomycetota bacterium
GCGGCCGGGCCACGCCGATGGGCATCAGTTCCAGCAGCCGCACCTGGCAGCCGCGCTCAAGGCCCCACCGCGCCACGTCGGTCACCTCGTGATCGTTCACGCCGCGAAGGACGACCATGTTGAGTTTGATCGGGGCAAAGCCCGCCTGCCGCGCGGCCTCGATTCCGGCGATGACGGGCGCGAGGCTGGCGCCTCGCGTGAGCCGGCGGTACGTCTCCGCGTCGAGGCTGTCGAGGCTGATGTTGATGCGCGCAAGGCCCGCCCGCCGCAGGCCGGCGGCCATCGCGGCCAGGCGCTGGCCGTTAGTGGTCAGCGCGAGGTCGGCCCCGCCTTCTTGGGCCAGGGCGGCGACGAGGTCGACGACGTCGGGCCGGGTCAGCGGCTCGCCGCCCGTCAGGTGGACCTTTCTCAATGGGTAGTGCGTGGCCAGGGTGCGGACAAACTTCAAGATCTCATCGGAAGTCACGGTGCTTCCGGGCGACGGCGGAGGCGCGCCCTCGGCCGGGGCGCAGTAGCGGCAACGAAGTTGACACCGGCTCGTCACCGAGATCCGGAGCGACAGCGGCGCTGCGGTTGCCCGTAGTTCCATCCGTAGTTCCCACCGGCCCACCAAGGGCAACCTAAGTGTAGTGGCATGCGGGCGGGACGGCAAGATGGTGGTTGACGTCCGTAAGGCTTGGTTTCATCTCGGGGCCGCAGTCTCTGACCGTCCAACCGCCTATGCGGGGCTCGCCCGCGGCCTAGGCACCTCTTGTGGGCGATGGCGGTCTGCCGCCGGGAGACCTGGCATCGGCCGGCCGCGTCGGAACCGCCTTGCCCGAGAGCATCTTCAGGCGGGCGCTCTGAAACAGCACGCGCGAACTCATGGCCGAAAGCCCCACGCACCTGGGGTTGCGCAGCCCGACGAAGAACGGCACCGTCAGCGCTTTCTGCGGACCCGCCCACTTCACCAGCGGCTTGCCGTCCAGCGTGGCGGTGATCTGCGCCTTGTCCTCGGCCGTCATGACCCGTACAACTACCGTATAAACATGATTGTTGGACAGACCGCCGGGATTCACGCAGGTCTCGTTGTCCCGGGCACCCTTCCCGTTGATCTCCATCAGGCCGGTGATAGTGCCGCTGTACCAGGCCATGCCCAGCCCGGCGTGGTTCGGCCCAGCCGGGAACGTCACGCCGACGTCCTCAATGCCGGCGAGACGCACGAACTTTACCTCCAACTCGTAGTTCCCCAACGGCTCGATGGGGACCTCGATCACCGCGTGCGAGCACACGTCTGTTCCCACCGGCCTCGGATGGTATCTCGGGCCGGGTCCACGAGTTTCAGCACGTCCATCCAGCGTCCCTTGTCCGACGCCTCTCCGCCCAGTCTCGTGATCTCGTCCTCGGCCTTCTTCACCGCCAACTCGGCCCGTGTGCGATCGAGGTCCTGCGCCGTGTGCAGTTCCAGAAACCGTTCGCCGTACTGAACGGCCCGCGCGGACATCGCCGCCTTGCCAGCGGGGCCGGCCGTGGCGGCCAACTGCATGTACCAGTCCGTAAGTGCCAGGCACGCCATCTCCGGGGCATCGGCCACGGCCTTGGCGGCGGCGGGCACGAACTTGCGCAGTGTCGCATCGCTCGACTCATCGACGTACTTTGCGGCGTCG
>JAPLMO010000171.1 GCA_026386995.1 Planctomycetota bacterium
GAGGGTCGGGTCCAATGCCCCCGTTGCCAGCAGCGGCTGAGATGGCCTGCGAAGGCTCCAGAAGCGGAACCCCCGGCCCCGGCGGAGAACTTTGCCCCCGTCAGGCTTGTCGGACGGACACCGGGGAAAGGCCTGCCGCGCCCCGCCAAGCCGAAGAGCCCCGGCCTCATCATCGCGGTCGCGACGGCGGGGGTAGTCATGGTGGGCGTGGTGGGCGGCCTGGTCTACTTGGCCGCATCGGGCGGGCCGCCGCCTCCCGCCCCGAAGCCCGTCGAAAGGGTGGCCCCGGTTCCTGTTGAGACGGCCAAGGCGCCCCCGCGACCCCCGGTCAAGCCTTCGCCACCGCCTCCGCACCCGGCGCCCCCGCCGTGGGTCAATCCGGCCGCCGCGTCGGCGACCGACATGGACCCGGCGGCGCTCTTCGCGAAGACCTCGCCGGCGGTGGTCTGCATCGAGGTGATGAACCCGGACTACCAGAAACAGGGCCAGGGGTCGGGCTTTCTGGTCTCCTCCGACGGGATGATCGTGACGAACTACCACGTCATGCGGGCCAATAGGAAAGGCCTCGTCCGGTTCGGCGACGACAAGGCGTTCCCCGTGGTGGCGGTCCTGGCGCAGGACAAGAAGAAGGACTTGGCGGTCCTGAAGATCAACGGCTCGGACATGCCTTACCTGCAACTGCTGCCGGCAGAACTGAAGCCCGCCATCGGGACGCGGGTCTTTGCCATTGGCACGCCCGCCGGCTACACAAACACCCTCTCGGAGGGACTGCTCAGCGGATTGCGGGACCAGGAGAGCCGCTCGGTCGTACAGACGACTGCGGCGATCAGTTCCGGCTCCAGCGGCGGGCCGCTGATGGACGCCCGCGCCCGCGTTATCGGCGTCAACACGTACGTGCACGTTGAGCAACACGGCGGGCAGGTCATGGAGAACCTGAACTTCGCGGTCTGCAGCAAGGACGTCCACGAGATCGTGACCAAGGCGCTCGCCGCCAAGGCGAAACTGATCGCCTCCACCGGCGGCAAGCCGCTCGACCCCGCGTCGATGGCCGACTTCGCGAGGGCCTACGAGTTGATCGGCAAGGGCAAATGGCTGGAGGCCGTGACCCTGGCGCAGACGGTGCGCAAGAAGAACCCCGAGAACGTTCAGGTCCTGCTCCTGGAGGGCCTGCTGGATACCCGCCTGAACTTCCACGATGAGGCAATGAAGGTCTACGAGACGGTGACCCGCCTCAGCCCGGACGAGCCGGAAGCCCTCATCGGCCTCGGTATGGTTTACGCCAAAAAAAAGATGTGGAAAGAGGCGGCCGACAATCTCACGCGATCCGTCAAACTCAGGCCCGAGGACGCCAGCGCGCAATGCGCCCTCGGTGCGGCCCTGCTGCAACTGGGCCGCAAGGATGAGGCCCTGGCAACGCTCAAGGAAGCGGTGCGGCTGGACGACGAGGTCGCGGCAGCTTGGATGACGCTCGGCGAGGCATACCTGGCGCAGAACCTGTCCGGCCCGGCCGAGGATGCCTTTCAAAAATCCGTCCACCTGAGGCCGGACCCGATGGCCTTCGCCCACCTCGGGATGGCTGCCTACCAGAATGGGCGATTCCAGGAGGCACTGAGGGCCGCAGAGACCGCGATCAAGATGCAGCCGGGCCTGCCGTACGCCTATTACGTCATGGGCCTGGCCTTGCACCGCACGGGCCGCAGGGACGAGGCCGAGCAGATGGTCGAGATGCTCCAGAAAACGGATCCGGACCTGTCGAAGAAACTCCGTGAGGCCATCAAGGAGACGCCCGCCGCCGGCAAAGCGAAGAAGTAAGACGCTGAGCCTGGGCACAGGGGATTGGCCAACGTGCGCCGAACGGCGCCCCGCACGCGCGACGTGGGGCCGCATGCCCGGTGCTGCGGGGGCCGAGGCGGGACCAGCGGCTACTGCGTGTTGCCCACCTTGGATTTCAGGGCGGCGATTTTCTGCGACAGGCCCTGCAATTTCACGTTGGCCGGGCAGACCTTCGCTACTACCTCGTAAATCTCGAGCGCCTTGCGGGAATCGTTGGCCTTCTCGTACATAAACCCCAGGCGGAGCATGAAGTTGATGTTCGAGACCTGGGAGCGTTCAGCGGGCGGGATGGCGTCGTAGATGGATCGGAGGGTCGTTGCGGCCTTCTTCGGATCATTGGTCTTGTCATAGGCGTCGGCGAGTTTCTCCTTGACGAGCCGGGCCTCGACAGGGCGTTTCAGTTCATTGAGGGTTTGGACCTCGGCCTCGTAAATGGCGATGGCCGCCTTGTAGTCGCCCGCCTTCTCACACAGGTCGGCCATTTTGTCGTGAAGGCTTTTACGCTGCAAGACAACCTGGGTGGCCAGTTGCGTGATGCGCGGCTTGGCGTCGGCGGCCCTGCGGTCGGCCTCCAACACCCGTAGTTGGCGCTGGATGGCCACGTACTTGGCGTCGAATGCCTGAAGTTGCTGGACGAAGCCCACCAGCATCGCCTTATAGTCCCGGATTGGCTTGTTACTGCGGGCGGCGCTGTCTTCGATGTCCTCCGGCTTCAGGCCCATGCTGTCGAGTGCTTTCTGCTGGGCCACCATGATCTTGTTCACCATCTTGTACTCTTCCTCCTGGAGCGCCATCAGTCTGGCAGGGAAGTCGGCGAGTTGCTTCTCGATGGCCGCAGGGAGCGGCTTGGCGGTGGTGGCGGGCGTTGGATCGCCCGCCGGCGTGCCTGTGGCGGGCGGGGCGCCCGGTGGGTTGGCGGCAGGAGGAGTGGCGCCGGCAGGCGGCCGGGACGGCTGGGCCGCCGGCAGCGCCTGCGCCATAGCCCCTACATGGACGTAGACCTTCTTCTCCATCGCATCGAGGGTGACGACGTACCGCTGGAAGAAATCGATGCCAAGGATGTTCTGGTCGTCCAGGAGAAAACGCGGGCTCTCAAGGGCCATGTCGCCGAGGCGGACCTCCCGCGGCACGGCGAACTCGAGCCCGCTCGCCTTCTCAGTCTTGCCGCGGTAGGAGGACTTGGCGATGGTTGACAGGGTGGCCCCGGTGTCGATTATGAACTCGACCTTCTCGCCCTCCACGTCGCCCGGCACCACCAGGTGACGGGCGAAGATGTCCGCCGGCAGTTCCTTGCGGCCCGACAGGTCGCTCGGGCGCCCGAAGACCAGGCGTCTCGATCTGTGGTCCAGCGTCAGTGGCAGGGCCAGGAGCACATCGGCGCCCAGGACGCCGTCCGGGGGACGATCCAGATGCTTCGAGATGTTTTCCAGGGCGAGGATTCTTATATCGAAATTCGCGAAGTTGGTCGCGCCCACCTTCAGCGACTGTACCCGGCTGAGTTTCGCGTCCTCGCCGCCGCCGACCACGCCCACGCTGACCGCGGTGCGGTCGAGGCCCGTCTTGCCCGCGAAGTCGGGCGTGACCAGCGTGGTCGGAACCCCGGTTCCCAGGACGAAGCGGCCCTCCACGCCGTTCACGGTGACGGGCGCGAGCATCAACCGCAACCTGGCGTCCACCTCCAGGTCGACGCGCGGGTTGTCGCCGGGGACCACGTCGGGCTTCGGTTTCTGCGGGCGAGCGGCCGGTGCCGCCGCCGGCGGGACGGGCGCGGGGTTCTCCTCTCCCATGCCTGCGGCCAGAAGAAGGGCCGAGGCTGCCACCACCAGGAGCGGCTGTCGCAATCGCGCCATGATCACCTCGCTGGGCCCAGCAGAGGCCGGCAACCATCCGTGCACGCCTTCTCTCTTATACCTAAGAATTGGGGCAAGTCAACCGTGGAGACTTCTTTCGACCGAACACGCCGGGTCCGCCCGCCGAGGGTGGCGGGCTGGGCAAACGCGGTCGTGCAGCGCTCGCGGAAATCCAGGTTGCAACCGACCCGTCCCCCTGTAAGATGGCGTTCATTCGCAGGCGGGTGTGCCGCGCTGCGGTTCCAGCGGTCCCTCTGGGGCGAATGCCATGGACACTATTCGACGGATGGCGGCCGGGTTGCCGGTTGTCCTCGGATTGACTCTTGCAATGAGCGCCGCGTTGCTGGCGGAGGCGGCCGGCCCGCCGGCTGGGGCGCCTCCGGGCGCCGCTCCGCCTCCGGGCGCCGCGGGCGGAGCGCAGGGCGATCCGGGTTTCTCCGAACCTCCCTTGCGCGCGCAATCGGTCGCCAACCTTACGGACGAGATGGTCTGGCGCGC
>JAPLMO010000378.1 GCA_026386995.1 Planctomycetota bacterium
GTCGAGGGGTTCGTCGTGACGACGCTGGACACGGCCGTGCGGCTGAACCGGTACCTCTTCGAGGAACTCTGGATGACGCTTTTCGGCCCGAAGATGCCGTCTTTCATGAAGCGGGTCTGGTTCAACTCGGCGCTGGCGGTCGTGCTGATGTTCATCATGTGCTACTTCAACGCCTTCGAGAAGATCTGGCCGATGTTCGGATCGGGCAACCAGTTGCTGGCGGCCCTGGTGCTGCTGGTGATCTCACTGTGGCTGCTGGGCCGCGGGCGACAGGCGTGGTTTGCCATCCTGCCGGCCGTTTTCATGACGATCACGACTCTGGGGGCGCTGGTGTACCTGCTCGTTACCGAGTACCTGCCCCAGCGGAACATGCCGTTGCTCATTACCGATATCTTCCTGATCGGCCTGGCCCTGGTGATGGTCGTCATGGCGATTCGCGCGTTCGTCACGCGCCGGTACATGAAGCCCCAGCCCGAGCCCGCGGCCGGAGCCTGATGTCGCCGCTGGAACGCTTAATGATTGCTCGCAGCATGGCAACCGAACTGCCAAGTGACTGAGTGACTGAGTAAAGACAAAAAAGCCGCGTGGCGGAATTAGCGGGCCGCCACGCGGTGTTTGTCTTGCACTCAGTTACTTAGTTACTCAGTTACTCAGTCACTGCCGTTCTACGCCCACCACATCCCGCCGGTCTTCTCCGAGAGGATGATTGTTTTCAGGAACGCCACGGCCTTCTGGAAGCCCTCGTTGACGCTCATCAGGCTGTCCTCGTGCTCGATCGAGAGGGCGCCGTCGTAGCCGATGACGCGCAGCGTCGAGACGAAATCGCGCCAGAACGTCTCGCCGTGGCCGTAGCCGATGGTCCGGAAGATCCACGACCGCTCGTTCTCGTTGCCGTAGTGCATCGTGTCCAGGACGCCCTTGAAGGCGGTGTTCGGGCCGTCGACGCGGCAGTCCTTCATGTGAACGTGGAACACGCCCTTGCCGATGGCCTTCAGGCTCACGAGCGGGTCCATCCCCTGCCAGAAGAGGTGCGAGGGGTCGAAGTTGGCGCCGATGTTCGGCCCGCACTCCTTGCGGATCCGCAGCATCGACTCGGTGTTGTAGACGCAGAAGCCCGGGTGCATCTCGAACGCGATGCGCACTCCGTGCTCCTTAGCCAGTTTGGCTTCCTTCTGCCAGAACGGGATGAGTTTGGCTTCCCACTGCCACTTGACGGCGTCCGAGAAGTCCGGCGGCCACGGGCAGGTGATCCAGTTCGGAACCGTGTCCTTCGGCCCGCCGCCCGGGCACCCCGAGAAGCCAATGACGGTCTGGACTCCCAAGACCTCGGCCAGTTTGAAGGCGTTGTGCATCACGGCGATGTCTTTCTTGGCGAAGGCCGGGTCCGGATGCAGCGGGTTGCCGTGGCACGAGAGGGCCGAGATCTCGAGGCCCCGGTCGGTGATATTCTTCTTCCACTCGGCGGCCTTGACCTTGGACGCCAGCAGTTCTTCGACCGGGCAATGCGGGCTGCCGGGATAGTTGCCGACGCCGATCTCCACCGCCTCCAGGCCGCTCTTGCGGACGTAGTCGAGGGCCGTGTCAAACGGCTGTCCGCCGAACAGCGCCATAAACACACCGAGTTTCATAAGGCGTCTCCTTTCAATGCACGCTTATCGCGTTCGCAAGTGCCCCGCGGCCGTGAGCCGCGGGCTCGAAAACCTTACCCCTACGACCGTTTCACCTTCACCGGCTTGGCGCCTGCCTTGCTGCTCTTGACGGCCGCCTCGATGAACCGCATGTGCATAACGCCATCGTGAACGTTGGCGTACTTCGAGCCGTCGTTGGAGAACGGCTTGCCGGCGTTGTAGAGGCGCACATCTTCCTCGAACGACTTGTGCAGCCGCCGGTACGCATCGTGGAACGCCTCGGGGTGGCCCGAGGGGATCGTCGGCTCGCCGCCCACCCAGTCCGGCAGGTCGCCGAGGAACGAGTCCTTCCCTTTAAGTTCTCCGCGCCAGTACGTGCGGTCGGGCTCGCCGGGCAGAAGAAGGGTGAAGCCCTCGGCCTCTTCCTGCTTCCAGATGAGGCTGCCGCGCTCGCAGTTGACTTCCAGACCCAGGTCGTTCTTGTGGCCGATGCAGATCTGGCTGGCCCTGATGAGCGCCTTGCCGCCGTTGGAGAGTTCGCAGTACGTGGTGAAATGGTCGTCCAGTTGGCGGCCCTTCAGGAACGTCTCGACGATGCCGCGGACGCTGGTCACTTCCAGGCCCGTGACGAACCTGAGTTGCATGTAGGCGTGGCTGCCGATGTCGCCGCCGCAACACGACGCGCCGGCCATCTTTGGGTTGGTGCGCCAGGAGGCCTGCTGCTGGCCGCTCGTCTCCAGGCGCGTCGCGAGCCACCCCTGGAGGTAGTACGCGTCGGCCCAGCGGACGGCGCCCAGTTTGCCGCTCCTGATGATCCAGCGGGCGACCCAACTGGACCAGTGGCCCAGGTACGTGTGGGCGATGCCAAAGGGCACCTTGGCCTTCTTGACGGCCGCCTCCAGCGCCTCGGCCTGCTTGGCGGTGATCGTGAGGGGCTTCTCGCAGAAGACCGGGATGCCCGCCTTGATGCACTTCAGGGCAGGGTCGAAGTGCACGAAGTTCGGCGTGACGATGACGACGTAGTCAATGCGCTCGCCGATGGGCTTCTTCGCCTGGTCGGCGATCATCTCGTCGTACGACGGATAGCCCTTGATCGGGTACGCCCAGTTCGCGGCCTCTTCCATGGCGATCTGGGGGTTCTCGTGCAGGGCCCCACAGACCACGCGGCGCGTGCCGTCCATGTGGATGGCCTTCTGGTGAGGATTGACGATAAAGGCCCCTCGCCCGCCGCCAATCAGGCCAACGTTCAGAACTCGCTTGGACATGTCAGGCTCCTCCCAACTCGGCGTTCTTGTTGCGGCCCATAAGGCACAAAGTACGGACTTGGCATGTTAGCCCAGCCCCAAGGGCTTGCAACAAAATTATGCCCCGCGGCATTTACTGAAACAAATGTCAGCCCAACTGCTCCAGTTGCCCGCCGATGTCTTCCCACTCGGCCCAGAGGGCCTTAAGGGCGGCGTCGGCCTGCTGATACTCGCGGCCGAGGCTGGCGACGCGGTCAAGGTCGCCCGCTTCGCCGGCGGCGGTGATCTTACGCATCTGCCGCGCGAGATTCTCTTCGGCGGCCTGGATTTTCGCCTCGATCTCTTCGTGGCGTTTGCGGAGGCGGTTGATCGCGTTCTCGCGGCGGCGGGCCTCGCGTTCCAGGGCCTTGCGCTCTTCGTACGAAGCCTTGCGGGCCTCCTTCGCCTCATCGACCTCGTGCCCCGCGCAGCCGAGGCGCTCCTGGCGCCACGTCATGTAATCGTCCCACCCGCCGAGGATGCAGCGGACCTCGCGGCCGTCGATCGCCCAGATGTGCGTGGCCACGGCCTTCACAAGGTACCGGTCGTGGCTGATGAAAAGGACCGCCCCTTCGAACTCCTGAAGCACGTCCTGGATGACTTCGCACGACGGTATGTCGAGGTGGTTGGTGGGCTCATCCAGCGCCAGCACGTTCACCCCCTGCACGACAAGGCGCGCCAGGCACACACGGCTCTGCTGACCGCCCGAGAGTTGGCCGAAGGGCTTGAGAGCCTCGTCGCCGCTGAGGAGCAAACTGCCCAGGAGGGCCCGCGCCCGCTCGGGCGTCCAGCCGACGCCGGCCTCGCGGACGGCCTCCAGCGCGCTGGTTTGCGGGTTGACCTCGGTGCGGGCCTGCGAGAGGTACCCGACGCTCAGGTTCGCCCCCCGCCGCACGTCGCCCGCCAGCGGCTGCATGCGCCCCAGGAGCGTCAGGAGGAGCGTGGTCTTGCCAACGCCGTTCGGGCCGAGGATCGCCACGCGGTCGCCGCGCATCACCTCCAGTTGCTCGACCGAAAGGAGCGGCTGCACGGGATCGTAGCCGACGGCCAGCCCTGCGGCCCGCAGGACGATGTCGCCGGTGCGCCCGCCGGCCTTAAGGTTCAGGTGTATGCCCTCGGCTTCGCGCGGGCGGTCCAGGAGGCCCTCGTCTTTCAGTTTCTCCAGGCGCGACCGCCGGCCGCGCGCCACGCCCGTGCGGTTGGCGTAGATGTTGCGGCGGATGTACTCCTCGGTCCTGGCGACCATCTCCTGCTGGGCCTCGTACTGGCGCAGGCGCTCCTTGGTGCGTTCCTCGCGAAGCACAAGGTACTGAGTGTACGGCGCGGGGTACGACTCCAGCGCCGTGAAGGAGAGGTCCCACGTGCTGGTCGTGGCGCGGTCCAGAAGGTACCGGTCGTGCGAGACAAGGACAACGGCACCGCGGAAACCGGCGATCCAGCCTTCGAGCCACTCGACGCTGTCGAGGTCCAGGTGATTGGTGGGCTCGTCAAGCATCAGCACGTCGGGGGCCGCCAGCAGGAGCGTGGCCAGGTATGCGCGGGTGCGCTGGCCGCCGCTTAAGTTGGCCAGAGGCCGGTCCCACATGTCGCGCGGGAAACCGAGGCCCATAAGGACCTGCTCGATACGCTTGGGGTACTCGTATCCGCCGCATGCCTCGAACTCGGCCTGCATCGCACCGTAGCGATTCAGGAGGTCGGGCCGGTTGCCGCCGGCGGCCAGTTGGTCGGTCAGGGCGTGGAGTTCCTGCTCTTTCCGCCGTAGGTCGGCAAAGGCGCCCAGGGCGGCACTGTGGATGGTGGTTCCTTCGAGGGCGGGCGTGTCCTGCGGCAGATAGACGACGCGCAGGCCCCGCGCGCGGTGAACGCTGCCGGCGGTGGGGTCGATCATGCCGCCGATGATCTTAAGGAGCGTAGTCTTGCCCACCCCGTTCGGCCCCACGAGGACCACGCGCTCGTGCTGGCCGAGATGGAACGAGACGCCGCGCAGCACCTCGCGGTCGGTGTAGCGGTGCATAATGTTTTCGCCGATGACAAGCGACATCGTCTTGCCCCAAGCCCGTGGGGGCATTGTAGCGAAAACGCGGGCAGGAGGCGAGGCATGCCTCGCCCGAGGAAGTCCCACAAGCGGGCGGGCGAGGGGCATGTCGAAGACTCGCCGCGGCGAGCCTCGCCCCTACGTTTCCGCAGCACCCGTGACTGAGGCCCTACCCGGCGCGCCCGCTCAAAAGACGGTGTAGATGAACGGCGCCAGGCCCGTGCCGCCGAGGATCGCCAGCGCGGCTACGATCGCCAGCGCCACGAGAATGGGGATCAGCCACCACTTCTTGTTCTCTTTGAGGAAGTCCCAGAGTTCGCGGGCCAGGCCGGCGCGTCGCCCGACGGCCTCGCGGCTGAAGGTCTCGGCTTCGCCCGGATTGTGTGGCATGGCTTCCGCCCCCAGAAAAAACAACCGACCGGTAAAAGGCACCGCACCCACGTGCTGGTAAACCCTCAGAATTGCCGGAAGTAACTCTTAACACTCCGCGGAGGCGGACGGTCCACCCAGTAACTGCGGGCCTGCGGGTCGAACTTGCGGCCGAGCGGGTCGCGGCCGGTCAGGCGCATGGCCAGCCCGATGGGCGTCAGGATTCCGTAGTACACGATTCCCAGGACCGCGTGCGACACCACCCACCCGATGGGCAGGCTGACGGCCGACATGGCGATGTAGAGCGGCCGCAGACCCGCCGGGGCCGCTGCCGCCAGCAGTCCCGCCAGCGCCGCAAGCACCCAGAGGCCGTACGCAACGGCCTCGGCCGTCGGGGGCGACACCTCCAGCCCGAAAATCCGATGCGCGCAAAAGAGCCATGCGCCCAGGATCGCAAGAACCACGATCGCTCCGGCCCCGAACACCCGCAGGTGCCGGCGCGAAGGGGCCCAGTTGATCTCGATCATCGGCATCGTATGCGACCCTTGCCTAATACGACAACGCAACTTCCCTATTGTGCGCGGCGGGTCTCCGTACCCGCCGCGCAAAACTTTATAAGTCGCACTGTCGTACTGTCAAGGCCCATTAAAAATGTCCGGGGTCCTGACCCAGTAGAAATGTCCGGTCTTGGCGTTTCTGTTTGAAGGATTTTCTCCAGGGATGCTCCGGGCCTGGACGGTAGGGTTCGTGGTCGGTAGGATGAGGCGAGCCA
>JAPLMO010000186.1 GCA_026386995.1 Planctomycetota bacterium
CGAACAATTACGGCTTTACCGATATCAGTTGGGCCAATGGCGACGTCTACGGCTACGACGGGATCGTCAGCGATGACGACGTCGGGCTTCAAGCCAACAATTACGGTATGACGGCCGGTCAGTTGACGGGCGGGATAAGCGAGTTGGCTGCGGTTCCCGAGCCGGCCACGCTGGCGCTGTTGGCCCTCGGAGCGGCGGCCATGATCACCCGTCGCCGTCGGGCGGGCTGGTAGTTCGGGTATAGTTAAGCGACAAGCCATCCCGGAGGCCCTCAAGAGGGACTACGGGATGGTGCGTTTATTGGCTTCCTCCCGGAGGTTCCCCACCGTACGCGGGCGATAAGAAACCCGGCCTGGCCTGCACAGGATGCAGTATGGGCCGGGACGAAACATTCCCAACGAAGTAGAGAGACGGCCTCGTTTGCAGGATCACCTCCGCCGCCGACTCGCCCGGACTCGTTCGCTACCCGCGGGCCGTTGACGCGCTGGTGTCCGCAAGACCGGCCGGACGCGATGGGAGTCGCCGCGCAGGAGCGGCAAGGCCGCCTACGCCACGCCCGCCGTGGCCGGCGGACGGATGTACCTGCGGAGTTGGTCGCACCTGATCTCTGTTGGCGGCAAGTAAGGGCGCGGCATGCCGTGCCCTACGGTTTCACGAGGTCGTCGCCTGAGGAAGAAGTGTCGGCGGGTCACTCTTGCGCTCTCCTCGTCAGGCAGGTCTTGCGTGGCGGGTCGGGAATCCCGTAGCGCAAAGTTACACTGTAGTGCTAAACATCGACGGCGAGCCCGTCGTACGCCAAATGCACGCCGCCTGGGACCTCGGGCGTCTCCGGCATCGCCCGGTCGGTCGCCTCGTGGTTGAGGTCGTGTGTCATGTGGATGAGGTAGGCCCGCCGCGGGGCGAGGTCGCGGAGGGCGGCCAGCGCCTCGGCGACCGTAAAGTGCGTCGGGTGCGGCCGGTGCCGGAGGCCGTCGAGGAACATCACGTCCAGGCCGCGCAACTTCTCTCGCGACTCGGGCGGAATGCCATGACAGTCCGGGCACCAGGCCAGCGACCGGCCCTCGGGCGAATCGATGCGAATGCCCGTGGCCAGGTGCAACCCGTGTTCCAGGGGGACCGGCGTCAGACGATGGCCGGCGATTTCCACAGGCTTGGTCCAGAGGTTCCACGTGACGATTGGAATGCCCGCGAGGCCGTAACTGATGTCCGTCAGGGCATAGTCGAAAGTCTTGTGCAGGACGGCCATCGTTGCCGGCGAGGCGTAAACCGGGATTTGCTGCCGGGTGATCTCGGTGAACCGCCGGAGTTCATCGAACCCCATGATGTGGTCGGCGTGGGCGTGAGTGAAGAAGACGGCATCGAGGCGGTCGAGGCCGACGGAGATGGCCTGGAGCCTGAGTTCCGGCGTCGTGTCAATCAGGACCGTGCGGTCGGCGAACCGGACGACCGCGCTGGTGCGCGTCCGCCGGTTCCGCGGGTCGGTCGAGGTGCAGACGGCGCATCGGCAGCCGATCATCGGAACGCCGTGGCTGGTGCCTGAGCCGAGCACGTGGATGCGCACGATTAGAGCGCTCTAACCTTGGTCTTTGCGCCGCAGGCCTCCTGCCCCGCCGCGCGATGGCAACTGGTGTTACCACCAGCGCCACTTTGCGCGCCGCGGGTCAGGAGGCCCGCCGCGCAAAAGTTCAGGCGGCGCTGTATGGCTAATATCTTACGCCAGGTCCGGCGGCACATCTTCCGTGTGCTTACAGGTGGGGTACTTCGAGCAGCCGAGGAACGGCCCGCGGCGGCTTGTGCGGACGACGAGTTTCGCGCCGCAGTCGGGGCAGTCGCGATTGGCCTCCACGGGTTTGGCGCGGGCCTGGGGCGCGCGGCGCGGCGCGGCGGGCTTGTCCTCGGCGCCGGCGGCGCGCTCTTTGGAGGCCTTGGGCTTGCCGTCCTTGTCGAGCGACTTGGCATTGCGGCACTTCGGGTATCCGGAGCAGGCCATGAACGGCCCTCTGCGGCTGTTCTTGATAACCATGGGCGAACCGCACTTTTCGCACACTTCGCCGGTCGGCTCGGGCCGCTGGGGGTTGCCCTCGGCGTCGCAGGGCAGGGTGCTGCGGCACTTCGGGTACTTCTCGCAGCCCAGGAACTGTTCGCCGCGGCTGCTGTAGCGGAGCATCATCGTGGCGCCGCACTTGTCGCACTTGTGCTCGGTCATCTTGGGCGCCGGGCGTGCTTCGCCGGCGACGGGCCGCGTGTACTTGCACTCGGGGTACTTCGAGCATCCGAAGAACGGCCCGCGGCGCGACATCAGCCGCACGAGCGCCCCGCCGCACTCCGGGCATGGCCCCGCCTCTTCGCCTGCCGGCGTGGCTGGGCCGGCGTCGCCTTCCATCGGGC
>JAPLMO010000492.1 GCA_026386995.1 Planctomycetota bacterium
TTGCTCGCCGGGTAGCGAGGGATCGCCCAGCCCGCGTTGGTATGCGCTGAAGTACACCCGGCTGAGGCGCAGCCGTTTATACAGGCCGTAGGTGGCCTGGATGATGTCGGAGTCGGTCTCGTCGGCCGCCCCCACGATGAAATGCGTTGACTGCCGCACGCCGTGGAAGCGGGCGCCGGGCGCCGTCAGCCGGCTGATCATGTGGATTGGCCGCACGATGTCGCGGTCGTAGTCCTTGCGGGTGGAAAGGCCGGCGAAGGCCGAGCGGTGGGGGGCCTCGACGTTGAGCGACACGGCGCTGGCCATGCCGAGGGCCGCCTCGATGGCCGCATCCGATGCCCCCGGAATGATCTTCAGGTGCAGGAACCCGCGGTACTCGTGCCGGCGGCGCAGCAGTTCGGCCACCGCCAGCATCCGCTCCATCGTGTGGTCGGGAGTGCCGAAGACGCCCGACGTGAGGAACAGCCCGTGTACCTTCCGTTGCCGGGCGTAGTCGAGGAACAGGGTCGCGACTTCCTCCGGAGCCAGCGTGCACCGGCGGACATCATGGTCGGCCCGGAACGGGCAGTATCGGCAATCGTTGACGCAGGCGTTCGACAGGAGCGTCTTGAGCATGACCGACTGCCCGCCGCGCGGCACGGAGGTTGGGTAAAGCCACACGCCGCCCGGCCCGCGCCGGCGATGGTCCTCGCCGTCGCGTGTTCCGCAGGCGCAGGAGAGGTCATACTGCGATGCGTCGGCCAGGAGTTTGAGTTTTTCGTCGGCGTTCATGAATCGTTTTTAATACTTCCTCAGCACCCCGATCACCACGCCCTGGATGCGCACCCGCTCGGGATCGACGAAGATCGGTTCCATTGTGGGGTTGGCGGGCTGGAGGCGGATTTGGCCGACGTCGTGGTAGAATTTTTTGAGGGTGGCCTCGGTGTCGTCGATGAGGGCAACGACGGTTTCGCCGTTGCGGGCGTCGTCGCGTTTTTCGACGATGACGAAGTCGCCGTCGCGGATCTGCTCGTCGATCATCGAGTTGCCGCGCACCTGGAGGGCGAACACTTCGCCCGTGCGGCCGCGGAAAAGGGACTCGATGTCGAGGACCTCGGTTTCCTCGATGGCCTCGATGGGCGCGCCGGCTGCAATGCGGCCCACCAGAGGCAGTTGGGCCCCCTGGAATCGCACTTCGCGCGGCGGGCTGAGGAGTTCCGGCGCCAGTTGGATGGCGCGGCTGAGGATGCGCTTGCGTTTGATGGCGCCGCGGGCCTCGAGCGCCTCGATGTGCTCGAAGACCGTCGGGCGCGACACGCCCAGGTGGTCGGCGATCTCCTGCATCGTCGGGGCGTACTCGTGCTCCTCGACGAAGGTGCGGATGAACTTTACAATCTCCAATTGTCGTGGCGTCAGGTTCATATCGAGCCTCCTTTCGACCGGTGCGTGGGTTGGCAACCGAACACGGCGATCATGTATTCATAATGGTGCGTGCGCCGACAGTACGCGCTCATCCTCGATTCGCGGCTAATCGCTTCTCAATTCGCAATCCTCAATTCGCAATCCGCAATTCATCGGGTGGGGTAGGGCCGGGGTCCCTATGGAAGGAACCCCGGCCCAGAAGGGCCGCGTGTCGCCCGTGGGGTGGCGACGCGAAGCCGGATGGACGGTCGAACGCGCCAGACGCGGGAGGCGAGCGGGCCGAGAAGGGCACGGGAATCTCCCCGGCCTCGCCCTGGCCTCCTCATCGTTTGCTCGTCTATGCCATGCAAGAGGGCGGAGTTTGCTTGACCCCGCCGCGACGGGTCGTTATAAGCGCCGCTACGAACTGTCGGTCGGATGTCAAAGAGCCGTTCGGATTCTGTTAGGTACTTACTGAATAGTACCCTAACGCGGTCCTAACGTCAATGGGAAAATCGGATTTTTTTGGGCGTGAATTTGCCAGCAACCGGGCCGGTGTAGTTGTTGGGCTAAGTGCCGCCATAGCAAGCACTTACGGCTCACCGGCAAGTGCGGCTCACAGGGTTATGAAAGAAAAAAGGTCACATGCATGAGTAAAAAAAACAGTCCTGCCGCATCGCGCATCAGTCGCCTCCTGAGGAAGGTTCACCGAGAGAAACTGCCGGCGATGCTTGTCACCGACCCGGTCAACGTGAGTTACCTTTCGGGGTTCACGGGCGACGATAGTTGGCTCCTGGTCGGTCACGGGCGGCCGTGCCTGCTGACGGATTTCCGTTACGCCGAGCAGGCGGAGCGGGAATGCCCTGGCGTGGAACTGGTGATCCGCAAGAAGTCGATGATCCAGGCGCTGACGGCCGCCGTGCGGCGCCGTGGCCTGCGGTCGCTCGGCTTCGATCCGGAAGCGGTGTCGGTGAGCCTGAAGTCACGGCTGGAGAAGGGCCTCGGCCGGGGTGTGCGGCTGGGGCAGGCGGCGGGGCTTATCCGCGAGTTGCGGATCGTCAAGGACGAGACGGAACTGCGTGCGATCCGCGCGGCGGTCCGTGTCGCCGAGGCGG
>JAPLMO010000022.1 GCA_026386995.1 Planctomycetota bacterium
AGCCCCAGGTATTGATTCCCTCGACCTTGACGGCCGCCGCATCCTGCGGGTACACGGCCCGGTCGCAGAAACCGCACCGCGCGGCCAGTTCCTTCTCCTGGAGGACGTTCCATGCCAGAACGTTGCCGCCTGTCGCCTGCCGCTCCTTCTCGGCGGCCTCGCGGCCCGCGAAGGCTTTGATCGTGGGCCGGCCCGTCTTCTCCTCGGCGCCATAGACGTAAACGGCCTCGGCCGCCGGGACTGCCTTGCCGCCGGCCCAGTCGGTCACGGACACCTTCTTCTCGAAGTCCGTCTTGTCCTCCGTGAGGCACGAGTACAGGATGAAGTAGCAGTGCGGGCCGCAGAGGCGGACGTCGCCCTTGGCGCTCTTGACCACCACGAGCGTCTTCGGGTTGATGTCACCATCGCAAAGGTGGCAGATGGCTGCCTTGGGCCGGTCGTCGGCTTTGGCCGGTTCCAGGCGGCTGAAGGTCGGTCCGGTCGCCGCCGGCGCGCCCGCCGAGAGGTCAACGCCCAACTCCTTCCACTTGGCCAGGATGTCTTCCTTCGAGAAGAAACCCTCGTGGCGGAAACGCTCTTTGCCGGAAGCATCGAAGAAGACCTGTGTGGGGATAAGGCTGATCTTGTACGGTGCGCCGGCGTCGGGACTGGCCATCACGTCGATGAACTCAACCTGGAGCCGGCCCTCGTATTCCTTCTTCAATCCCTCCAGGATGGGCGCCATCATCTTGCAGGGGATGCAGACGGTGGACCCCAGGTCCACAAGGCGCGGCAACCCGGTCGCAGGCTGCGAGACTTGAGCAGCGCCCTTGTCCGCGTCCGTTCCCGGCGACGAACTCTTTTGCTTGTTGATAATGACGACGGCGACGACCGCGGCCAGCACCAACACGAGGGCGATCTTCCATACCTTGCTCATACGAGATACACCGTCCTTTCTCCAGGCACACCACGTACTGCGTACAACCCACGCTCCCTGACCGCTCAGCCGATGGCTTTGGGCTGGGCAGCGCTCTTGGGGGCTTCCCGCGGCGCTGCCGGGGTCTCCAAGTCAACGCCCAGTTCCTTCCACTTGGCCAGGATGTCTTTCTTGGAGTAGTATCCCAGGTGCCGGAAGAGTTCCTTCCCGGACGCATCAATAAAGACCTGCGTGGGGCAGAAGATGTAATCATATTGCGTCTTCGCACCGGGATTCTGCCAGGTGTCGATGAACTCCACCTGGAGCCGGCCGGCGTATTCCTTCCTCAGTTCCTCCAGACTCGGCGCCATCATAATGCACGGGAGGCACGCGGAGGCGCCAAGGTCCACAAGGCGCGGCAGGCCGGTCGCCGGGTAGGTCATGTTCAACCTGCTTGCCTGCTGGCAACCGGCGCTCATGAGCGTTGTGGCAACTGCCGCAAGGACCAGTGCGCTCGCAAAGATGCTTCGTACCAGTGAGTTCGTCATCGGCGACTCCTTTTCTTCTACAGGTCAGACTTTGTGAACCGACCAGTCGGCCGCACGGTCACGCCGCGCGCCGCCGCAGGCCCTACTTCAGCATCGCCTTGATGGCCTCTGGCGCAGGCACCTTGCCGACGACCTTGACCGTGCCGTCCACGACGAGCGCCGGCGTCATCATGACGCCGAAGGTCATGATGCGGGTGATGTCGGTGATTTTCTCCAGTTGGTAGTCGATGCCGAGGGCCTTGGCGGCGGCCTCGGCGTTCTCCGCCAGTTTCTTGCACTTCGGGCACCCCGTGCCGAGAATCTGTATCAGCGGCATTTCGCATCTCCTCTTCTTTATTGGTCCAGGTGCGAGCGCATGCCCGCGTTGGCGATCGCCTCAATCCGGTCCCGCAGGAGCCGCACGAAGTCCAGGGCGGCGTCCTTATCGCGGTCCAGCAGGATCGCCTGCATCCGCATCTGTTCTTCGACGGTCACTTTGACGGTTGCATCTTTCATGGGCGTTCCTCCTTGCGGCGGCTCATGGTGCGGCCAGGACTTCCCTGGCCTTGGCAACCAAACGATCCACTTGCTCCTGGGTAGCGCGAACGCCCTTGACCTTCTCGATGCCCAGGTCCGTCACTCTGACCTGGACGTAGTTGGTCAGCCCCGCGTTGTCGAAAATCTTCTTGGCGCAGTCCATCGGGCAGCCGTCCAGGATGACGTTCAGGCCGGCCGCCTTGGCCGCCTGAACCATGTTCGGGATGCCCGCGCCGATGCCCGCCAGGCAGAACATGCTGCCGACGTTCTCGAACATGAGCAGCCGCGCGGCCTTGTCGGCCACCTCGGCCACGTTGGCCCCGCCCGAGCAGGCGTAAAGCAGGATCGTCTTCTTCTTGCTGCCGCAGCATTCCAACGCCATGACCTTCTCCTTTGCCCAGAGGCCTTTCCGCCGTTCGTCAAGCGAGAAGGGGACTGCCCCGCCTCGCGCCGTTCCACCCTCAGGTTGCCGCGCCAAGCCCCATGCAGATCTCCATCAGCGCGTTATTCAGGTGGCCGAACTCGCCCTGGAACACCGGCGTACACTTTGATGCCGGGAGTTCTCCCATCCAGACCCGCACGGCGAACGCCAAGCACGTCAGTTCGCCGCATGCCCGACAGTTCGTCTTCGGGAGGCGCTTAAAAATCTCCAGCGCCGGGGGCTTCTCTCGCATCTCGTAGCACGGCTCAATCCGCGCCCGACGCGCCCAGGCGTCGTTGACGCGGCAGCGGATCATCTCCAGCGTCCGCCACCCGTCCACGATCTCGTCGGCCTTGGCGACGGCAATCCGCTGCGGGTACATCGAGATCATCCGGTACTGGTCCATGAACGTGAACGTCAGCCCCTTGGCGTTGTAGGATGCCTCGCGCATCTCGGCGTTCATGTACGGGAACGCCTCCGCCATGTTGCCGCTTGTGTGGGCGATGAGGCGAATCTTCGTCAGGTCCGCCACGCACGGGGCCAGCACAACGATGGCCGCATCGCCGAACACGTCTTCTTCAAAGCCGCGCGGTGGCTGGGCCGGCACCCGAATTACGGCGGGCCGGTAGTCCACGAAGCCCGCACACATAATTGGATCGCCCATGCCGTCCGTCAGCGCCGCCCGCCCCTCGGTGCTTACCATGAGCGATGGCGCGCCGACCCTGGCGTAGCCGGGGTCAGGCGATACGACCCCGCAGGCAAGCGCGCGGCCGTCCAGGCGGTCTTGCGCCCTGCAAAACTCATCGCGGTTCGGAAACGTTGTGATGACGGCCATTGAGGTCGTTATCCTGCCCAGGGATGCTCAGGAAACGAACATCCCGAAAATCCAGCCCACGATGGTGGACATCACCACCGTCAGTGCGCAGAAAACGAACGTCTTCTTGAAGCCGACGATCTTGTAGATCACAAGGATGCTCGGCAGCGACAGGGCGGGTCCGGCCAACAGCAGCGCCAGCGCCGGCCCCTTGCCCATCCCCAGCCGCATCAGCATCTCCGTGATCGGAATCTCCGTCAGCGTGGCGAAGTACCATAGCATGCCCACAAAGGCCGCGGTGAAGTTCGAGACCAGGCTGTCTCCGCCCACAAGCGTGGCGACGTATTTCTCCGGGATGAGCGCCCCGATGAATCCCGTCAGGAACACGCCGCCAAAGAGGAGCGGCACGATCATCAGGCCGAAGTCCCACGTTGCCTGCATCCACTGCTTCACCTCGTCCCGCGTGAACCACCGCCACAGCATCACAAGAATCGCCAGGCCCATCGCGCCAGCGAAGTACCACTTCAGGCCGTGAACCGTCATCACGAAACCCGGCACGGGCTCGACCGCCGCCACGTCCGCCAAATTCAGCCGCCGCACATCGGTGCTCAAGTGGCCGTCGGCCTGGTACTCCTGGATGTCCAGGGCGTCCTGCGTCTGGTAGCGGATGTTGGCCGCGAGGACCGCCCCGTCCTTCATCGTGATGGTCACGTCGTTTGTGTTGTACCAGTCGCTGAAGATGAGGAAGAGGATCATCGCCAGGAAGTAGAGGGCCGTCTTCCAAAGACGACGCGGGCTGTGCGGCGGCTCGGGCATCTGCATCGCCGCCTCGACCCGCTTCTGCTCGCTGCGGCGGAAGATTACGGCCATCAATATCCCGATGATAAACGCGAATGCCACGGCGCCAATGGCCCGCCCCACGCCTAGGTCAAGCCCTAGCACCCGGGCCGACAGAAAAATGGCCATCACGTTGATCGCCGGTCCTGAATACAGGAACGCGCTGGCCGGCCCCAGCCCCGCCCCCATTGTGTAGATGCCCGCGAACATCGGCAGGACGCTGCACGAGCAGACGGCCAGGACGATGCCCGACACCGACGCCACCGTGTAGGCCAGTGGCCGGTTGGCCTTCGGCCCCAGGTATCGCATGACCGACGCCTGCGACAGGAACGTCGAGATCGCCCCCGCGATGAACATCGCCGGCACCACGCAGGCCAGCGTGTGGTTGACGGCGTACCACTGGAGCAGCCGGAAGGCCTCAAGGATGGCGTTTGTAACCGTCCCGCTGCCCAGCGGCAGGAAATAGGCCACCAGGAACACCGCCACCAGCACGGCCATCTTCTTCCAGTCTTTCACGAGAGCACTCCTCTTTGGCCCCCAGTTGTGGTCAGCCTCGCAGGGCACCTGCTATCTCAGGGCCGCTTGGCTGCCGAACCTCAACTCCCGCACCTTGCCATGCATTCCACCATTTGTTCTCAGCAATCGAGTACCCGCCGGCCCGCCGGCGTGGTCCGACAGACAACCCATGCGGCTTTCTTCTCGCTCTGAACCAGCCCCGCATGTCGCAGGATGGCCACGTGCTGCGAGACCGTGGAGGCATCCACGCCTATTGCCGCTGCCAAGTCGCCCGCGGTGCAGGACTTTCTCTCCCGTAGCACATCGAGAATCCGCAGCCGCACCTCCGACGCCAGCGCCTTTGCGACGGGCGCCACCGCCCGACACCGAGCAACGGCTGCCGCGACCGCTCTGTCACTATGTGATTGCGCAATCACGTTCCATCCGCAAAAAGAAGCCCTATAGTCTTCGCAAGACCGCACTGTTGGCCTGGACCTGATGCCGAAGCACATCGGTCACGCATGAAAGGAAGTTCAGGATGCACGGCGTCTTGAGCGAGTAGATGACCTTCAGGCCTTCCTTACGGCAGTCCACGATGCCGGCCTTGAGCATCACCGAAAGATGCCGCGAGACGTTCGACCGCTGGGCGCCGACGTGCGCGGCAATGTCGCAGACGCACTGCTCGCCGTCCTTCAGAAAGTCGATGATGGCCAGGCGGATCGGGTGCCCCGCCGCCTGGATAACATCGGCCTTCATCTCGTAGAGTTTTTTGCTCGTCGCGTCCATCGGCAACTCCGTTACAAGGTGCTCACATAGTAGCGACGTGCTCTTGGCTCGTCAATGGCGAAAACAAAGATACTTGTCCCTACTAAAAACTCCATCGGCGTCGAAACCTGCGGGTTTTTGAGATTCCGCTGTTGTGCGGCGTCGCCTTTGCACCAGTTCACAGCGGCGATCGGCTCGCCGATCGGCACAAAGGGACCGTTTTTGCCGACTTGGCGCAGAGAATCCTCTCGGAACGGGTTGGAGAGAACTCGGGTTCCGTCACGCCGCCCGCGTGTAGAGGTGGTGTAAGCCGCCGAGATAAGGCGTCGAAACGACCTCGCCTTTCTCGGGCGGCTCCAGCGGGTGTTATCTGCGACAACTTCCTGGCCGACGCGCGTGTCAAGGCATCCGGCGGCCCACGCCCACGTGTGGACACAGGCGAGCCTCGCCAGGGAGATGACGTGGAGCAGGGCGGACTTGACGTGGCGGCTCCAGCGATCGGGAGAGAAACAGGTTCGGGCAACCGAGGTTCCCGGACAAATCAGCCTCCGAAAGAAGTTGTGACCGGATGCCTCAGAGGCTACCATAAGTGACGGTGAAGAAACAGTTTACATCGCCAGGCGAAGGGCACGGAAATCGGTGGACCAGCACACCTGTGGCTATCCAGGGCCGTCACGCCGTGAGTCTTGTGGCTTTGGCCATCGAGGTGGCCAGGGAACCGGCATGGAGAAAGGGCGGCAGTCCAGCGTCTGCCGCCCCTCACTGTGATCAAGAGATTACTTCCTGCGACTTCTCCGCAGAAGCGCCAGCCCGCCAAGGGCCAGAAGCGAGAGCGTGGCGGGCTCCGGGGTGTTTTCGCCAGGGCTCAGAAAACCGCAGATCTCCGTACCATCGAGCCCAACGGCGGCAATCCGGATGATGGACGGTTCGGCGTTGGTGGTGCCACTGTCCCAGTTCGTCCCCACGCCCGGTATGCAGCCATGGTAACCACCGTTCTCGAACTGGGAGACGTAAAACGCGCAATCTGGACCCACGGCAGCCAGATCCCCATAGGCGCCGCTGCCGGTGGCGATGTCCGTGATCGTAGGCGTTCCCGACCAACCCGGTCCCAGATCGTACCGAGTGATGGTACCGTCGTTGTTGTTGCTGTAGAGCGACTGCGACATCGTGCCGTTGCCGAAGGCCAGACCGTCGGGGTAGTGGGGAGTGGTGAACGAGTTCAGCACCGTGCCCGTACTGTTGATGATGTAGATGCTGCTATTGCTCTGGCCCGCCAGGGCGATCACGTTGTTCAGCCCGGCTTCCATGTCGTCGATCAGGAAGTTGGCCGTGAAAATCGCCTGGTTGTTCCCGTTTGACGGATTGTAGGTGTACACGGTGCTGTTGCCGTAGCCGTCGGAATACGCAATCCGGCCGTTGGTCAATGTCGTAATCCCGTACCCCATGCCCCCGGCAGTTCCCCCGAGCGGCACGGCTGCAGAGGCCCAGTTGTTCGGGTCAATCCGCTGTAACCCCGAACTGGTGGGGGTGTAAATGTAACCGTTGTGTCCCACGGTCAGGCCGTACCCGGTGGGATTGAGCCCGGTGATGGTGTGGGTGATGGTGACGGCATGGATGGGCGTGGACAGGTGCGTGGCGTTTTGAGTCAGGCTGTATTCGAGAATGTCCGATCCGACCCTGGTCAACAGGGCGTTGGCGCTGGTCCAGGCTCCTACACCGCCCACGACCGGGCCGGGAGATGGCGGGCCACCCGTGTAGATCTCCTGCGAGTACCCTGGAGCCAGGTACGGGTACTGGACCGCGTTTGCCGCGGGGGGAAGCAGCATCGCGGCGACCGAGGCGACGAGGGTAAAGGCGATCAAAGTCCTCATTTCAGGCTCTCCTTATTCCAAGGTTTCCTAGGGGAGGCGACCTTCGCGTCCCGGTTCGTCAGACAGGTTACGCACGCGGTAACCGAGTTGAGGTTCGTGGCATCAACGGGCTTTTCGGGGCTGTCGGCCCCGACACGCCGCCAGAACTACTGCTGGTGCATTTACTGACTGTCGTCAACCACCCAACTGTACATGCCGGCCTACGTCGAGGGATCGAACTCGACTACCGAATTTCCGTCCGTACGCACATAAACGAACGAGGCCGACTCCGAAACCACCGGCAGTGCGAGAGTCAGCGCCGCCGCTAGCAGGCGTCTCGCGAATACAGATGCAGGGAGAATAATCCCAGAACAGGAAGTGGTACGAATGGTTCCCCTCCTCTCAGTCGATGTTTTTGCGGCTTACAGGCCGTTCCCGCAGACAGCTTTTGTGAACTCGCACGATACCCTGGCCGCACGGTCCGGGCGCACACTCTCCATGTGTATCCGGCGCACGGTCTTTGGCCTATACGCTCGACCCTCAGCGGAAACCCCCGGCAGGAAACGCTGAAGTGGTCTATCCCCGCTACAGCGATTGCTCAAGGATCCCTCTCAGACCTACTCATAGCAAAGCATGTGCCAAGGCTGCAGGACGACAGGGCAGAGGTCTAAAGGAAGGGCTGCAAGTTTCGTTATAACAATGACTTATCGGACTTATCTGGCCCCGGAGAATTGCCGCGCGATAGACCAGCAGCAGCGAGCAGAATGTTTCCCCCAGGCAACACGCCTAGAATCGGGCCGGCCATGTACGCCTATAACCGCAGTCCTGACAAGGTCTTGCGCGATTGTTACGCTTTGCAACGCGATGTTGCCAAACGTAAACACGTCACACGCAACCTGGGAATGGGGCAGGTGTGTGTCCCGCAAACTCCGTCCGGGGCATTTCTGGGCCACGTGTACTGGTTCAACGAGATTCCGTTCGCCATTCGTTAGGCCGCGTGGAGGGGCAAAACGCAGGTTTTCCGTTAAGTTGTGCGTCCTATGCGGCGTGATGAGGCGTGCAGGGAAGGCTAGCGCAGGCCCTTTTGCAGCAAGATTTCATGGCGAGGGCACACCGCGGCCGCGGTCTGGGATGACTTGCGCCGCGCAACGAGCGCCGACCCCACAACCGTGGTTCCCGGGCAAATCAGCCTCCGAAAGAAGTTGTGACCGGATGCCTCAGAGGCTGCCATAAGTGCCGGTGAATAAACAGGTTATGCCGCCAGGCGAAGGGCACGAAAATCGGTGGACCAGTACAGCGGCTACACACTGAATCTATTTACCACTTGTAATTATTGATCGTGGCGAGTGGCCACTTATCGGTACGGAACGGTCCTGCCGGGAGTCCCGCTTTGTTGAAGAGGTTGCACTCAGGATCGTTCTGCCAGGCGTAACGCACCGCAACGGGCTGCGCGACCTTCGGCGACGAAAGAACGACCTTGTCTCCAAAAAGTTTTGCGTCTGCCCAATGGAAAACGCGATCCTTTCCGGCGATGGTGAACCCTTTTAGAACGCTGGTGTCTGGGACGTTCTTTGTCGCTTTAGTGACGAGTCCGCCAGCGATGTCCGTGAAGGTCAAGGTCACTTGATTGCCATCGATCTTCGTCGACGCAAGACGCGGACCACTGATGACGAGGTCTTTCATACCGTAGTCTTTCACGAGAGCCAGATTGGCCAAACGGAGTCCCACTTCAAGTTTCTTGAGCGGATGAAGATCAGAATCTCCGATGTCAATGGTGACAACTTCGCCCGTGTTCGGCATGGTCAGGACCGCTGCTTGTGATTCACGAAGTTCTGACCACGCGGCTGCCTTGGGGGGAATCTCCTTGAAATCCATCCTAAAACAGCCCGGAAGTTGTACGTAGTAGAAGGGGAAGTCGCCCTGGTCCCACCTTTCACGCCAATCCTGAACCATGACGGGAATCAAAAAGCGGTACTGATACCCATGACAACCAGCATCAGGAGCATCGCCCCCGTTGTAACCGCCGTTGTTTTCACCCTGATACCAGATCACTCCACGTATTCCAAATGGAATTATGGGATGGACCATTGCATTGTAGAGATGACCAACCTTAGCACTGGGATGATCCTTTGCGACGCTGGCGATCAGCGGTTCAAAGGCGGGAATCCCCTCCATCGCTTCACGACTGGTCCACGCTTGAACGACAGACCCTCCAAAAGATGGGGCGATCAGTCCAACTGGAACCTTGAGTTCCTGATGCAGCTTGCGTCCGAAATAGTAGGCTGCCGCGGAAAAATACTTGGCAGAACCTGGACCGCATGGAGCCCATCTTGCGTCGACATCATCTTGCGGCTTATCGACACTATTTTCCTCAATTTTGAAAAAGCGGATGTTTGGATAAACAGCTTTCTTGGGCTCTTCGACTCTGTCGGTGAGACTGAGATACTCCATTTCCATCTTCATGTTGGACTGTCCGGAGCAGACCCAGACTTCGCCGACCATCACGTTTTCAAACTTGACGGTGTTACTTTGCCCTTTGACTTCCATGACGTAAGGACCGCCGGCTTTCATCGGATCGAGTTTGAGCGTCCAGTTTCCGTTGGCGTCGGCGGTTGCCTCTTTGGTCTGCTCGTTGATGGTGACGGTCACTTTTTCGCCAGCGGTCGCGGTTCCCCAGACAGGATCGCGTTGCTCACGTTGAAGCACCATGTTGCTCCCGAAGACGTGAGGAAGTTTCACCTCAGCCATCGCGACTGAAGTTGCACACAATCCAACCGCGACGAGCAGAGCGAAGTGTCGCCAAATGGTTGTAATCTTCATTAGTATTTCCTTTGTTAGATGGTTAAGTGATTGGACGTTACTGTCCTGGTCCACTGAAGTTTGGGTTCCGTTCAGTTTGGCCCTGAGTCGTAAAACAGCGGCGGTTCATGGTGCGATTCCAGAAGCCGGCCGAGAACACCTTCTGGGAGCCTGCCGATGCCTGCCAAACCGTCATCTCCGGCAATTCCGTTACCCCGAGCCTGGCCCTCCCGCGTTAAGTTGGCCATCTTGCACGTGATCAGTTTGACTCAATACACCATAGTTTACACACGAATCTGGGCGGCCGATAGCATAAATCCCATGTGCCTCCCAAACTTTTTGCAACCGTCGCAACCCTTCATTTTGAACGGACGTGGGTGTGCGGCGTAGCCTTTGCACTGATTCACAGTGGCGAGGCCGTCCTTTCTGGTTGGAAGGGCTCAATCGTAGCCGTGAAGAGCATTGCAGACAAGAGGCGTAAGTGCTTGTAGAATAGGGCGGATGGAGTTCTTGGGAAGCACAGGTTGCCCTGGCGCTGGGGCGGGTCATGTGGATCTTCATGGTGGCCATCGGGACGAAGTTCTGTTTCCAGGCGGGTGCGAAGGTGTTTCCGGGACTGCTTCAGTAGGAAGCCTGAGCCGCCGCCCGGATCGCCGGCAAGAAAGGAACACCTCGTGGAGACGATGAAGGCGCTCGTCAAGAGCAAGGCCGAGCCCGGCCTCTGGCTGGCCGAGGTGCCCGTGCCGCATGCGGGCATCAACGACGTGCTCATCCGAGTTCACAAGACCGCCATCTGTGGCACGGACATCCATATCTACAACTGGGACGAGTGGTCGAGGAAGACGATCCTCGTGCCAATGACCATCGGCCACGAGTTCGTCGGCGTGGTCGAGAGGGTGGGGGAGAACGTCACGGACTTCAAGCCCGGCGACATCGTCAGCGGCGAGGGCCACCTGGTGTGCGGCCGCTGCCGCAACTGCCTGGCGGGCCGGCGGAACCTCTGCCCGAAGACCAGCGGTGTGGGCGTCAACCGCGACGGCGCGTTTGCCGAACTGCTCTGCATCCCCATGACGAACGTCTGGTACGCCGACCCGACGATCCCCATGGAGGTGCTGGCGTGCTTCGACCCGCTGGGCAACGCCACGTACACGGCCCTGTCGTTCAACGTGCTGGGCGAGGACGTGCTGATCACGGGGGCGGGGCCGATCGGCCTCATGGCGACGGCCATTGCCCGCCATGCTGGGGCGCGGCATATCGTGGTTACCGACAACAACACGTACCGGCTGGGTCTCGCGAAGAAGATGGGCGCCACGGTGGTGGTGAACATCGCCGAGAACGGCCATTTGGAGGAAGTGCAGCGTATGCTCGGCATGAAGGAAGGCTTCGACGTGGGGCTGGAGATGTCGGGCAGCGCGGCGGCCCTGCGCGGCATGCTCGCCAACATGTGCCACGGCGGCAAGATCGCCCTGCTGGGCATCCCCGAGGCGCACGCCGAGATAGACTGGAACCTCGTGGTTTTCAACAGCCTGACCATCAAGGGCATCTACGGCCGCGAGATGTACGAGACCTGGTACAAGATGACCGTGATGATCCAGAGCGGCCTTGACATCACGCCGATCATCACCCACCGTTTCCACTACACCGAGTTTCAGAAGGGCTTCGAGATCATGAGGTCGGGCCGGTCGGGCAAGGTCATACTGAACTGGGTCTAAGAGACGAGTGGTCCCATGCAATCGTTCCGGAAGTTCATCGCGGGACTGGTGGTCGTTGGCGCGATTGCGGCGCAAGCGCTTTGCGCGGCAGAGGCGCCGAGTGGCGAGTTGCGCGTGCCGGCCTTCACGGCGTACCTGGACCCGAACCCGAACGGCGCGCGGGTGTCGGAGAAGTCGGGCATCACGGGCTGGGCCGACCCGGCGCTGAATGTGCTCTGGTTCGGTGAGATTCGGACGGCCGGAACGCTCGATTGCTCGGTGGCCCTGCGACTGCCCGAGAAGGCCATCTCGAAGCTTCGCCTGACGGTGGCCGGGCAGTCGCGCGAAGCCGCCGCGACCGGCGCGGGTGTGGCACCGGTGACCGTGCGTTTTGGCGCGCTGAACATCGCGGCGGCCGGCTACCAGCGGTTTGCGCTGGAATCGCTCAACGCGGGCGGCCAACCGTTCGGCGACCTCGATGCGCTCATCCTGAGCGGCCCAGCGGCGAAGGACGCCCACTTTAATCTCAATCCCCGGCGCAATGCCGCGTCGGTGCACCTTGCTTACCCCGTGGCGAAGGGCACGGACGTTGCCGCGTTCTGTTGTGAGGTAACCGCCGTCGAGGACCCTGTTGCGACCTACTACGAGGCGTGCGGCTGGCACCGCGGATACTTTGGCATGCAGGTCAACAGCGAGACGGAGCGGCGGATCATCTTCAGCGTCTGGGACAGTGGCGGCGAGGCCGTGGATCGCGCGAAGGTGGCGGCGGAGAACCGCGTAACGCTTCTCGGCAAGGGCGAGGGCGTGGACGCCGGCGACTTTGGCCACGAGGGCACAGGCGGGCACAGTCACCTCGTCTATCCGTGGAAAACCGGCGAGGTGCAGTGGTTCATTGTCACGGCCCAGCCGACCGATGCCACGCACACGATATACTCGGGGTTCTACCTTCATCCCGAGAAGAAGCAGTGGATGCTCATCTCCAGTTGGCGGGCGCCGAAGGAAGGCGGCTACCTGCGTGGCCTGTACAGTTTCAGCGAGAACTTCGGCGGCAGCAACGGGCACCTGCGGCGGAAGGCCCTCTACGGCAACCAGTGGATTCGCACGCCAGCGGGCGAGTGGATCGAACTGACGAAGGCGAGTTTCAGCCATGACGGCACCGGCAACGAGGACCGCCTGGACCGCTTCATGGGCGTGGAGGGCAGCAGGTTCTTCCTGTCGCAGGGGGGCTTCGTGCAGGGCTTTACGAAGTACGGCGAAGTATTCACGCGCCCGGCCACGGGCAAGCCGCCCGCAGACATCGTGTTGCCCGAGATCCCAGCGAGGTGACCCATGTTTGGCACCGTCAAAGAGCGCCTTCAATCGCAGTTGGACCAGGCCCACAGCGCCGGCCTCTACAAGGAAGAGCGGGCCATTGCCGGGCCGCAGGGCGCCCGCATCTCGGTCCGCGGGCGCGAGGTCCTGAACTTCTGCGCTAACAATTACCTCGGCTTGGCGGCCCATCCCGACCTTATCCAGGCCGCGCGCCAGGCACTCGACCGCTGGGGCTACGGCCTCTCGTCGGTCCGGTTCATCTGCGGCACACAGACGGTCCATAAGGACCTGGAGCGGGCGATCAGCGCGTTTCTCGGGACCGAGGACACGATCCTTTACAGTTCGTGCTTCGACGCCAACGGCGGCCTGTTCGAGACCCTGCTCGGCACCGAGGACGCCGTCTTGAGCGACGAACTGAACCACGCGAGCATTATCGACGGCATCCGGCTCTCGAAGGCGCAGCGGCTGCGCTTTAAGCATGGCGACATGGCCGACCTCCAGGTGCAACTCAAGACGGCCGCCGGTGCGCGGTGCCGCCTGATCGCCACCGACGGCGTCTTCTCGATGGACGGTGACATCGCGGACCTGGAGGGCATCTGCCGGCTGGCCGAGGCCCACGACGCGCTCGTCATGATCGACGACTCTCACGCCGTTGGCTTCCTCGGTTGCACGGGGCGCGGCACACACGAGTACCGGGGCGTCATGGGCCGCGTGGACATTATCACGGGCACGCTGGGCAAGGCCCTCGGCGGCGCCAGCGGCGGCTACACGAGCGGCCGCCGGGAGATCATTGAGCTTCTGCGGCAGCGGTCGCGGCCCTACCTGTTCTCGAACACGCTGGCGCCGATGGTCGCGGCGGCGTCGCTGAAGGCGCTGGAACTCGTGTCGCGGTCCACCGACCTGAGGGACCGGCTGATGGTCAACACGCGATATTTCCGCGATGGCATGGCGGCGCGGGGCTTTGCGATCCGCCCCGGCGAGCATCCGATCGTGCCGATCATGCTGGGCGACGCCGTACTGGCCCAGAAGGCGGCCGCACGGCTGCTGGAGAAGGGTGTCTACGCGGTCGGGTTCTTCTACCCGGTTGTGCCGCAGGATGCGGCACGCATCCGCGTGCAGGTCTCTGCAGCCCACACGAAGGAGGATCTCGACCTGTGCATGCAAGCGTTCAGCGAAGTTAAACGGGAACTTGGGTTTTAGCCTTCGCCGCCTTGCCACAGCAGGTAGGGATTCAGGAAACGGGGGCCAGACAATGAGCGAACTCCGGAAGACGGTTCTCCACGGCAGGCACGTGGCCCTCGGCGCCTGTAGTGGGCCACCGAAATTGCGTTCGCCGTTCGTTAGGCTGTGCGAAAGGGCACCGTCCGACGGGCAAAACGCCAGGATAACGGTAGCGTTCGTAATGGCATTAGGATAAGCCCCGAAGGCCCCCACCAAAAGCAGGCGGACCAGCCACCGAATAGCCTTGGCGCCACCGTCCGGCCCGGTTGCGCCGGGCTCCAGCGAATGGAAAACGGTCCGAAAACCCTTTACCTAATGCCATTCGGTAGCGTTCGCATATTTGGGGAGCCTCCTGATTAGAGGGCGCCGGCGAGAGTTCCGAAGAAGGTTGTCTTTGGGGAACCACAATCTCACAGACCTTGAGAATGGCAGAGCACGCCGACAGAGTCCACCACTGCGGCTCCTGATCTTCGTGGCCGGCCGCCTGCGCGGCCGAGAGGCTGGCCAGACCTTGAAAGGTCCGGTACAATCACACGCATGCAGGGCACCGAGAAGAGAACGGCGGCGGGCCGCCGATGCCGCCGACCCGCCGGCGGCCGCTTGGCAGAAGATCGCATGAGGTCGCTGGCATGAACCATGTCGAGCGGTTCCGCGCCGTGATGAGCTTTCAGCCGGTGGACCGTCTGCCCATGTGGGAATGGGCCATGTGGTGGGACCAGACCATCGCCCGGTGGCGGACCGAGGGCTTGCCCGCCCACCTCGACACGGTCTTCGATATCGCACAGTACTTCGGCCTCGACCCGTACCGGCAGTTCTGGTTTAGCACGACCGAGGCCACGATTGAAGCCACGCAGCACCACATCGAAGGCGTTGTGGCCAACATGGACGACTACCTGCGGATTCGGCCGCACCTCTATCCCGAGCACACCGAGGCCATCGAGTCCATGCGCCATTGGGCCGAGAGGCAGCGGAGAGGCGAGGCGGTCGTCTGGGTCACCTTCGAGGGTTTCTTCTGGTTTCCGCGGACGCTCATGGGCATCGACCGGCAACTCCTCGCATTCTACGACCAGCCGGAACTCATCCATCAGATCAACCAGAACCTGACCGACTTCCACATCCGCACGCTCCGCAAGATCGCCCGGGTCTGCGTGCCCACGTTCATGACTTTTGCCGAGGACATGTCGTATAATCATGGGCCGATGATCGGCAAGGCGGCTTTCGAGACGTTTATCGCGCCGTACTACCGGCAATTCCTGCCCCTGCTGCGCGAACTCGACATCACCCCGATCGTCGACACCGACGGCGACGTGACGGCCATGGTGCCCTGGCTCCAGGAGGCCGGCATCGCCGGCGTCCTGCCGCTGGAGCGCCAGGCGGGCGTGGACGGCATGCGGCTGCGCAAGCAGTTCCCCACGCTTCGCATGATCGGCCATTACGACAAGATGGTCATGAACCGGGGCGAGGCGGCTGTCCGAGGCGAGTTCGAGCGCCTGCGACCGCTCATGAGAACCGGCGGCTTCATCCCGAGCGTCGATCACCAGACGCCCCCCGGCGTTTCGATGGAGCAGTACCGCGTCTTCCTGCGACTGCTGGCGGAGTACGCGAGAGGGTAGGACACAACTTAGGAAAAGAATGGACATGAGAACTGCGCAGGTGTGTTCGATGCTGCTCGTTGCGGCACTGGGTGCCGCTTCTTTCGGCGCAGAGGCCGCTACGGATCTGGAAAAGGGATTCCGTCAGCCGCCGGCCTCGGCGCGACCGTGGGTCTACTGGTTTTTCATGGACGGCAACCTCACGCGCGAGGGGATGACCGCGGATCTGGAGGCGATGAAACAGGCCGGCATCGGCGGCGCCATCATCCTGGAGGTTAACATCGGCATTCCTCGCGGGCCGGTGGAATTCATGAGTGAGCCGTGGCGCGAATTGCTCAAGCATGCCATCAACGAAGCCGACCGTCTGGGACTGGAAATCGCACTTGGCGCGGGACCGGGCTGGTGCGGCACCGGCGGGCCGTGGGTCAAGCCGGAGCAATCCATGCAGCACCTCGTCGCCAGCGAGACGCAGGTGACCGGGCCGGCGCATTTCGACGCGCCGCTGCCGCAACCGCAACCGCGCAAGCCGTACTTCGGCGAAGATACGCTGACACCGGAATTGCATAAGATTTGGAAGGAATTTTACCGGGACGTCGTGGTGCTGGCGTTCCCGACGCCGGCCGGCGATTACCGGATCCCGGACGTGGATGAGAAGGCGTTGTACTTCCGGGCGCCGTTTTCGTCTATGCAGGGCGTGAAACCCTTCCTGACCGCTGACCGTACGGTCCTGCCGGCCGGGCAGTGCATCGCGTCAAACCAAGTCATCGAACTGACCGCGAGATTGTCGTCCGATGGCCGGTTGGTCTGGGACGTGCCGGCGGGGAATTGGACGATCATGCGGTTCGGCCGCACCATTACGGGACAGACAACGCGCCCGGCGCCGGTGCCTGGGCTGGGATTCGAGTCCGACAAGTTCGACAAGGCGGCGCTGGACGCGCATTTCGAGTCGTTCGTCGGGGCCTTGCTAAAGACTGTCGGCGAACCGAAGCATCCGGGACGGGGGTTGACGACGGTGCATTTTGACAGTTGGGAGATGAGCTCGCAGAACTGGTCGGAGAGATTCCGCGAGGAATTCCGGCAACGGCGCGGCTACGACCCGCTGCGATTCTTGCCGGCCATGCTCGGGCACGTCGTCGAAAGCGTCGCGGTGTCGGAACGGTTCCTGTGGGATCTGCGGCGGACGGCGCAGGAATTGGTGGTCGAGAACCACGCGTTGCGCCTGAAGGAACTCGGCCGGCAGCACGGCTTGAAGTTATCGATCGAACCGTACGATCTGAACCCCGCTGGTGATCTCGCGCTGGGCGGTGTGGCCGATGTGCCGATGTGCGAGTTCTGGTCGAACCTGTTCAACACGGACTACAGTGTCTTCGAAGCCGTCTCGATTGCGCATACGCAGGGGCGACCCATTGTTGGTGCGGAATCGTTTACCGGGGTCGAGGACGGCTGGCGGAAGCATCCCGGCTCGATGAAGATGCAGGGCGACTGGGCGTTGTGCGCCGGCATCAACCGGTTTGTCTTCCACCGTTACCAGCATCAGCCGTGGCTCGACCGCCGGCCCGGCATGACGATGGGCAATATCGGTGTGCATTGGGAGCGGACGCAAACGTGGTGGGGCATGGCGTCGGCCTATCACACGTACCTGGCGCGTTGCCAGGCGTTGCTGCGGCGCGGTTTGCCGGTGGCCGACATCCTCTACCTCGACGGCGAGGGCGCGCCGAACGTGTTCCGTCCGCCGGCGTCGGCCACGCTCAACGGCCTGCCCGACCGGCGCGGCTACAACTTCGACGGCTGCGCGCCCGGCACGCTCATCGAACGCGCATCGGTGAAAGACGGTCGGATCGTGTTTCCGGACGGCATGAGTTACCGGCTCCTGGTGTTGCCGCGTGTTGACGCGATGACGCCGGCCTTGCTCCGGAAGATCAAACAATTGACCGATGGCGGCGCGATTGTCCTTGGAACGCCGCCGCAACAGTCGCCGAGTCTCGTGAACTATCCGGCCTGCGACGCCGAAGCGAAGGAACTCGCCTCGCAGATTCGGAGCGAACCCGTCGCAAAGAGTTCGGACCTTTATCCGACCTACGACGTGGTGGCCGGGAGGTTGGCGAAACTGGGCGTGCCGCCGGACTTCGACTCGAACGGCGATTTGCGCTACACGCACCGGCGGGATGGCAACGCGGAGGTTTATTTCGTGTCCAACAGGACAGACCGGAACGTAAACGCCGCCTGCACCTTCCGCCTCGCCGGCAAGCAACCGGAACTGTGGGACCCCATGACCGGCGCCTGTCGCCTGGCGACGGCGTTCACGGAAGCCAACGGTTCCACCAGTGTCCCGCTGGAGTTTGCGCCACACGGTTCGCTGTTCGTCGTTTTCCGCCAACCGGCCGGCGCGCCCAAGTCCGGGAGCAACTTCCCGTCTTTCAAAAGAGTCTGCGAACTAACCGGCCCGTGGGAGGTTTGCTTTGACCCGAAATGGGGCGGCCCGGAGCGCGTGACGTTTGCGGCGCTGGACGACTGGAGCAAACGACCGGAGGATGGCATCAAGTTCTATTCCGGCGCCGCGACGTACAGGCAGGAGTTTAGTCTCCAGTCGTCAGGTGACCAGATGTTCCTCGATCTTGGCAAGGTGGCGGTTATGGCACGGGTGAAACTCAACGGCACAGATTTGGGTATCGTCTGGACCGACCCGTACCGCGTGGACATCACCGCCGCCGCCAAGCCGGGTGTGAACACGCTGGAAATCACCGTAGTCAATCTGTGGCCCAATCGCCTGATCGGAGACCAGTCATTGCCGGAAGGAAAACGATTCACATGGTCGACATGGAATCCGTTCAATAAGGATTCGCCGCTGCTGGTTTCGGGTTTACTCGGTCCCGTACAAATTCTGTCAACGGAAAGGACAGCCACTCCATGAGTTCTGTCCAGAATATCAAGAAGAGACGCAGCGAGCGGCGAGAATAGTTATGAACGGTTACTAAGACCAGACAACAAATGAGAGTCTAAATGAAAGACTACGCCACACACTGCTTTGCTGCTTGCCTCATTACCGCCGTTGGGTGCTATCCCACGAGATGGAAAGGATTAAATGAATAAAACAATAACGAGAATGGTGTTAAATTGTGCGGTGCTCTTGACATCTGGCCTTTCGCAGATTCTGGAGGCACGAAACACGCTTGATTCAAGGGGATTTGCACTGATTCCGCAATTTCGGCCTGAGCCATTGGCGCGAGGGCACAAAGCGAAATTCGCCCTGTGGTGGAAAACTGCGAAAAACCGCGGGAATCGGTCAGTTCTTGCCATCGCGCGGCTTTCCTTGGGCCGAGAAACCAGCGAAAGGCCAGATAAGTAAGCAGAAAGGGAAAAAGATGATAAACAGATTAGTTGTGTTGTGCGGGATGATTGCGATGTTGCTGATGCCACCGGCGTTTGCTGAAACCAAAATGGCGCTGGACTTTCCGCTTGAGCGGCAGGTGTTCCAGCGAAATGCGGAAGAGTGGGCTGATGTCAAGGTGGCGGGAACCGTCCCGGCGGATGCGACCCTGGTCGAAGCGAAAGCTGAGTTAGGCGCCGGATTGCGTGGGAAAGCTACAGATTGGACCGTTGTGGCCCAGGGAACGCAGATAAAAGGAGGCAAGTTCACCGGCAGTCTTAAACTGGCAACAGGCGGCTGGTACTCGCTCAAGGTGCGGTTCCGGAAATCCGCCGAAGACCAGACGATTCTGGGCGAGGCCTCGATTGGACAGGTCGGTGTCGGAGATGTCTATATCACGGCCGGGCAGTCCAATTCTGTGAACTACGGCAATCCGAGACAGAAATCGGCTGAAACGCTTTCGGTTTATTTTGACGGTAAGCGATTCACTCAGGCCGCCGATCCGATTCCCGATGCCTGCGGCGATGGCGGCACCCCTTGGCCAATTCTCGGCGATATGTTGTCTCGAACCATCCGGGCACCGGTATGTTTCCGCTCGGCAACCGTCAACTGGGTGCGGGTGCGTGAATGGGTGCCGGGCCACGGTTCGGGCAATATCGAGCGGCTCGTGGAACGGGCGAAGTGGTTTGGTCCCGCAGGGGTTCGCGCCGTGCTGTGGGTGCAGGGCGAAGCCGATACGGGCCGCCAGGATTTCACGCCGGCAGAGCAGTATGAAAAGGAAGCCAAGGCGATGATTGAATTCAGTCGCAAGCAACTGGGCTGGCCGATCGACTGGTTTGTGGCCGGCACCTGCTATTGTCCACCCCAAGGAGGACAGGATTGGAAGGAGGGCATGGCCGCCACGACCAACGCCCAGAAAGCGCTGTGGGATAAAGGGATCGCTTTCCGTGGACCGGACACCAACGATCTCATCGGCAATCCGGATTACCGGCATGACGGCATTCATTTCGGGCCACGCGGCCTGCTGGTGCATGCCGAGCGGTGGTATGCGGCTTTAAGCGCCCATTACAACCTGGCGAATCCAGTGACAACCAGGGCCCCGCCTGCTCCGCTTTCGGGGGCACGTCGCGACAACTGACAACAAGGTGTTGAATGATGGGATGCGTGGTCACAGAAGATGTTAGAAGGAGATTAGAAATGAAGCGTGTGAAGATCGTGTTATCCGTTATTGCGATTCTGATGGTCGTTTCCCGGGTTTACGGGGTGTCATCGTCCGATGGCGAACAGATTGTCGGCAGGCACTCATTTGTCATCAACGGGCCGGCAGGCGGGGCGAGCGGGGGTATGGCCAGCGGGCCTATCATCGGCAATGGCGATGTGGGAATCATGCTGTCCGGCCCGGCGGATGCACTGACCTTCTATATCGGCAAGAACGACTCCTGGAGTTCGTTTTTGTCGGGAATACGGGACGCGTCGGCTCTAACGGTGGGACGGATGCGGATCATGACGCCGGCATTGCAGGGCGCGACCTTGAAGACCACGGTTGATATGCAGCATGCGGAACTCCGCGGCGAATACGCCAAGGCCAACGCCTCGCTCGCCTCACGCTCCTGGGTCGATGCCAACCGCAATCTCCTCTGCGTCGAACTGGTCAATACAGGGACTGCTCCGCTGGCCATGACGTTGCAGAATATCACCGCAAGCAATAATGCCAGCATCTTGTTGCCTGCCAGTGTCGAGGACAACGGCGTGCCAATTCAGTTGGGCTGTGAGCAGGGCGGCGGCGGACGCTGGTTCTTCAACGGCGAAATGGCGGACGTCGCGGTTCTCGACCAGGTGCTTTCCGACGCTGATATTGCGAAGCTCGCGCAAGGGGAGCGCAAGGAGGTTAAGGTTTTCGACGGCAAAACCCGTCTGCCGCTGGCCGCACCCGGCATCTCCAAAGCCCTCAGCATTTCCGCTTGGATCAAGGCCGCCAAGCGCTCCCCGGATGCCAACTACATTCTGAGCAAAGGCGAGTTCCATCAGGGTTATAGTTTGGGGCTTTCCGGTGGCCGCGTGCGTTTTGCCATCGGCGGCGTTTTCCTGCAGTGCGATGAGCAGGTCCCGCTCGACAAGTGGGTGCATGTGGCGGGCACGTACGACGGCAAGCGCATGGCCCTGTTGCTGGATGGCAAGTTGGTCAAGGCCATTGCGCGGCCTTCCGATCCCGGCGCCCCGTTTCTCTTTGAGCCGGATGCTCCCAATCCTGCTCTCGACAGCCGCAAGATCGCTGTCGCCACCCGCATCGTCGGCAACGCCGTCGCCAGCAGTTTCACGCTGGAACCCGGCAAGACGGTCGTCGTCGTCGCCGCCATTCTGAGCGACCTCGATTGCCAGGGCCAGGATCTGCTGGCCGAGGCCAAGTCGCTGACCGCCGCGTTGACGCCCGACAAAATTGCGGAATATGGCGAAATGCATCGCCAATGGTGGCAGACCTTCTGGAGCAAGTCATCCATCGAGATTCCCGACAAGGTTCTCGAACAGCATTGGTATTCAGCCCTGTACATCATGGCCTCATGCAGCCGCGCGGGCAAGGTCGCTCCCGGCCTCTGGGGCAACTGGATCACCACTGACGCGCCCGGCTGGCACGGCGATTTCCACCTCAACTACAATTTCCAGGCACCCTTCTACGGACTGTATGCCGCCAACCATCCCGAGACCACATTGCCGTTTTATGATGCCATGAATCAAGCCATCCCGCTAGGTCGGCGCTGCGCCGAGCGGGCGGGATGGAAGGGGATTCATTTCCCGGTATCCATGGGCCCTTGGGGCTTGTGTCCTGAAGGCGAAGCCAAGGACCATGGCCAGCGCAGCAATGCCGCCTATTGCGCGCTCAACTTCATCTGGTATTACCAATACACGCAGGATAAGGATTGGCTAAAACACTCCGGCTACCAATTTCTGCGCGAAGTCGCTGATTTCTGGGAGAACTACCTGAAATTCGAGAACGGCCGTTACGTGATTCACAACGATTCGATGCATGAGGGGAGCGGCGAAGATATGAACCCACTTCTCTCGCTCGGGCTGGTGCGAACGCTGTTCAAGAACATGCTGGTGATGAGCGCGGACCTGGGTGTCGACGAGAACCGGCGCGCAAAGTGGCAGGACATTTGCGAGAAGATCAGCCCCTTTCCGACCCAGGAGCGTAACGGCAAGACGGTCTTTCGCTACACGGAGAAAGGAATGGACTGGTGCGATAACAACACTTTGGGCATCCAGCACATCTTCCCGGCCGGTGCCATCGGCCTCGATAGCGATCCGAAGTTACTGGAGATAAGCCGCAACATGGTGGATGCGATGGCCCGCTGGGAGGATGGCAATGGCAGTTCCTCATGGTACACCTTCTGTGCGCGCATCGGCTATGATCCCCAAACCATCCTCACCCGCATGCGCCAGATGACCGACCGTAACTCCATGCCCAATAAGTTGCTGACGTTCGGCGGTGGTGGAATTGAGAACGTCGCGGGCTTCCATGGCATCACCGAAATGCTGCTGCAAAGCCACGATGGCGTGCTGCGTCTCTTTCCCTGCTGGCCGAAAGATCAGGATGCCCGGTTCGGCGGTTTGCGGACGGTAGGCGCGTTTCTGATTTCGGCGGAAATGAAGAACGGCGTCGTGTCTGGAGTGAAGATCCTCAGCGAGAAAGGCAGGGATTGCACCGTCGTCAATCCATGGCCCGGCAGCAAAGTGGCTCTTGTCAGGAATGGCCGGAGGCCGGGTTCTTCTGCTGAAACCAAGCAGGGTGAGCGTTTCTCTTTCAGGACAGCGGTGAACGAAACAATCGAACTCAGTCCTGAGCAATAGGCACAAGTATAGCAGCGAATGACCATTTACGCGTTCAAATTGACGTTCAGCGGCCAGATCCCAACGCTCAAACCATGACCCACCCCAACTCATACGCAGGAGTAACCAGCTATGCAAACGAAAATGCAAACTGTAGTCGGAACCGTGATCTTGTTCGCGGCATTGTCGATGGCGGGCATCGGACAGGCGGCCGCTCCGCCGGCTGACGGCTCGTTCGAACAATTCTGGGCCGATGCCCAAAAGGAGAAACGGGCGGATAAGTCCGAGGCTTCGCTGCGCCGGATGGCCTGGTGGCGGGACGCGCGCTTCGGGATGTTCATTCACTGGAATATGTCCAGTGTCGTCGGCACGGAGATCAGTTGGAGCAAGGAGTTTTACAATGGCGGCACCGGGGGCGCTACCACGAACAAGAACCCGCGCCCGTTCGATTATGACGGCTGGCCGGACTGGGCTCTGCCCGCCGTCCCGAAGGCCGTCTATGACAACCTCTACAAGTCGTTCTATCCGGCGATGTTCGATGCCGACAAGTTCGTTGGTCAGGCCAAACAGGCGGGGATGAAGTACATCGTGCAGATTGCCAAGCATCACGACGGCTTCTGCATGTGGAACACAAAATTCACCGACTACAACATCATGGCCACGCCGTTCAAGCGCGACATCATCGCCGAGATGGCGAAGGCCTGCGAAAAGGCCGGCATGAAATATGGAATCTACTATTCCCAGCGCGACTGGCATCAGCCGGACTATGATATGGCGCACATGGCCAAGTACAACGAGTTCATGCGTAACCAGATCAAGGAATTGCTCACCGCCCATCCCAACATCGGAATCATCTGGTTTGACGCCTGGGGGGTTGGTAGTAAGGAGACATGGGAGGCGGAGAAGATGTTTCGGATGATCCATGAGATACGCCCCGACATCATCATCAATGAGCGCTGCGGCGTGCCGGCCGATTTCGCGTGCCCGGAACAGGGGATTGGCGCGTTCAACCTCGACCGCGACTGGGAATCGTGCATGACCTTCACTGGTGGCTGGGCGTGGCACGGGTTCAGTAGCAAGGTGATTCCGTATGAGCAATGCCTGCGCAATCTGGTTTATTGCGCGGCCGGCGATGGCAACCTGCTGATGAACTGCGGCCCGATGCCGACCGGCGAGATTGATCCGCGCGAGGCGGACCGGCTCAAGCAGGTGGGACATTGGCTGGAAAAGAACGGCGAGGCGATCTACGGCACGTGCGGCGGCCCATATCTGCCGGATGACCATGTTGCCAGCACGCGTAAGGGCAGCAACGTGTACCTGCATGTGTCGCATTGGAACAACAACACGCTCACCGTGCCGGAATTGCCGGTGCAGGCGCAGTCCGCTAAACTGTTAGGTGGCGGCGAGGTGACCATGGCCCGCGAGAACGGGACGTTGATCTTTGCCGTAGCGCCGAAGGACCAGAATCCGGCAATGACGGTCATCAAGCTCACGTTGGAAGGGTCCGCGGATGCCATCGCGCCGTTGTCGGCGCGCCCGAAGTGACAGGAACCATTCGAACATGAAAGCGAAACGCAACACCAAGTTCATTGCCGCGAGTCTGCTGGGAATTGTGCCGACCTCAGCGGCTTTCTCCGCAACCACGGTCCAAACCGAACAAATCATCGTCGTCTGCAAGACGCATTTCGACATCGGTTATACGCATCGGGTCAAGGACCTGATGGAGTATTACCGCACCACGATGATTGACCTGGCGCTGGATGTCATGGACAAGTCGAAGGGTCTGCCGTCCGAACAGCAGTTCGTGTGGACTTCGCCGGGCTGGGTGATGAGGAAAGTGCTTGAAGACTGGCAGGGCCAAACGCCTGAACGCCGCCAGCGCCTGGACGCGGCCATGAAATCCGGCAAATTCGTCACCCATGCCCTGCCGTTCAGCATTGAGGCCGAGTTGTTGGAGCCGGAGGAGTTTGCGCGCGGCTTCCTGTTTGCCGACACGGTCTCGCGGCAGTACGGCCTGCCCTTGGCGCGCGGGGCGAAGACCACCGACGTTCCCTCGCAGGGGCGCGCGCTGGCCACGGGCTTGGCACAGGGCGGCGTCAAGTTCATGCACATCGGCTGCAACTGGCCGTCCGGCTATGTGCACGACCTGCCGCCGCTCTTTTGGTGGGAAGGCCCCGACGGTTCGCGCGTGCTGACCCAGTATTCGCCCTGCTACGGAACCGCAACCGGCTTCAACTGGCCAGATGAATGGAACGGCCCCGGCATGGGGCGGCACTTCATCCCGCCCGCCGACTGGCCGTACAAGACTTGGGTGGCGATCTTGGTGACTGGCGACAACTCCGGCCCGCCTGATCCGAATGACGTTCAAGCGTACTTCGCCGAAGTCGCGAAGAAGATGCCGGGCGTGAGAGTCCGCATGGGCACACTGGAGGAATTCGCCGACGCCATCCTCGCTGAAAAACCCGACATTCCCGTCATCAGGGGCGAGACGCCCGACACCTGGATCCACGGTGCGATGTGCGATCCCGGCGGCATGCGCACCGCGCGCAACGTCGGCCCGCTCATGCCGGCTGTCGAGGTGCTCAACACCCAACTCCGCACATGGGGCGTAGCGGTCGCCGACCCCGGCAAGGATCTTGCCCGCGCCTACGAACAAAGCCTGCTTTACAACGAACACACGTTTGGCGGCGCGGCCAGTGTGGACGCCTACGATGACAAAATCCCACCCGCCAACGCCGACCTCGAAGGATCGTGGGAAGACAAGACCGACTACATCCGCACCACCGGCAAGATTGCGTCGTCACTGCTCAAGACCAACCTCGCCGCGCTCGCCCAAGCCGTGAGCCGCGCCGGCCCGCGCGTGGTCGTTTACAACCCGTTGCCGTGGACGCGTTCTGGCATCGTCGAACTTTCCGGCCAGGCATCGTTCCTCGCCGAGAACGTACCAGCCTGCGGCTACAAGACATTTTCCGCAATTCCGGCACTTAAACCCGCGACAGGCGCGGGCGACACGCTGGAAAACGAATTCTTCAGAGTGAAACTCGATCCCACTCGCGGCACTATTGGTTCTCTCGTGGATAAACGTACCGGCCGCGATTGGGTGGATGCCGCCGCAGCGCAGGGTCTCGGTCAGTATCTCAACGAACGTTTCTCCTTCCAGCAGACTGCCGACTATTGCCGTGACTATCAGCAAGGCCGTTGGGGTGACACGCTCCATCCCGGCATGCACAAGCCCGGCATGCCCGGCAATGTTCCCTACCGCGCCGCCTCGCCGATCAACGGGTCGTTCCAGATCAAGGACAACGGCGTGGCACAAACCGCCGTCGTGGATTTGCCCGGCGATCCGGCCAACCACCTCCCGGCCGCCGCCCTGCGCGTCACGTTGTACCGCGGCCAACCGTATGTGGATTTGGAACTCACTATCAAAGACAAAGCCAAGGACAACTGGCCCGAAGCCGATTGGTTATGCCTGCCATTCAAGGTCAATAACCCGACCTTCCGCGTCGGCCGCAATCTTGGCGTCATGGACCCGGCGAAGGACATCCTCCCAGGAGCCAACCGACACCTCTATGCCGTCGGCACGGGTGTCACACTCACCGACGCCGATGGTTCCGGAATCGCCGTTTGTCCGCTCGACCATCCTCTCATCAGCCTCGACCGGCCCGGGATGTGGAAATTCTCCCTCGACTTCGTGCCGAAAAAGCCGGCGGTCTATCTCAACCTCTACAACAACCAGTGGAACACCAACTATCGCTACTGGTATCCCGGCACGTGGAGTTCGCGCGTCCGCCTCTGGACGTTCGGTAAGGACGCCACGGCGGAATCCGCTTTGGTCACCCCCTCACTGGAAGCCCGACTGCCGTTGCTGGCCGTCAGCGCCGACGGCAAGGGCGGCAGTCTGCCCGCCGAACAATCCGGCATCACCACCTCCCGCAAAGGCATTCAGGTAACCGCCTACGGCACCGACTTCGACGGGAATCCGGGCACGCTTCTGCGTCTTTGGGAACAGGGCGGCGTTTCCGGAGAACTGACCGTCACCTTCCCCTCCGGCGTAACATTTGCGACCGCAGCGCCCGTCAATCTTCGCGGCGAAAATACCGGCAAACCGATTCGCGTCAAGGCCGGCAAACTGACCTTTAACCTCGGCGCGTACGCGCCGGCGAGCTTCCTGCTGACTCCATGAACAAATCCAAATCACAAAAGCGAACAACACCATGTGTACTGGTCCTGCGAAATTGCGTTCGCTGTGGTAGGCCACCGAAATTGCGTTAGCGGTTCGTTAGGCTGTTCTAAAGGGCAAGATGCAGATTTTCCGTCGGATTTGGTGTTCACGTGGCGCGGTGCGGCGCATCAAGAAGGCGACTCGGGGCTCTTTCGCAGCAAGATTTTATGGCGAAGGCTGTACCGCGACCATGACCCTCGACGACTGGGCTGGCGCGTCAGTTGTTACGCCACGCGTCGTAGCGTGACGACGGGCAGATGCCTGCGTCCTGACTCGAACGTGACAGATCGGGGAGAAAATCGTTCGGGCAACCGCGGTTCCCGGGCAAATCAGCCTCCGAAAGAAGTTGTGAGCAGACGCCTCGGAGGCTACCATAAGTGACGCCGGAGAAACAGGTTATGACGCCAGGCGAAGGGCACGAAAATCGGTGGACCAGTACAGCCCCCCGGGAACTGCTGCTCAGGCGCATCACGGTTTTGGGAGTGAAGTAACACAAACCATTGAAAGGACCAGTACAACAATGAACAATTCAGACGAAAGGAAATTCATGAAACCCACTTTCTCAGTCCTTGCCGCCCTGCTGCTGACGGCGATGCCCGCCGCGGCGGACGTGCGCCTACCCAAGATTTTCACCGACAACATGATGCTGCAGCGCGACCTGCCGGTGCGGGTCTGGGGGTGGGCGGAGGTTGGCGAGACGGTGAGCGTGACGCTTTCCGGCAAAACCGCCGCGACCAAAGCCGACAAAAAAGGCCAGTGGGCACTCGAATTGCCAGCCATCAAGGCCGGCGAAAACATGGAACTCACGGTGAAGGGCAAGAACAGCCTGACCCTCAAGAATGTCCTGATGGGTGACATCTGGGTGTGCTCCGGCCAATCCAACATGGAGATGGGCCTGAACGGGTGCCTGGGTTTCCAGGATGACGTCAAAGCCGCGGATTTACCCAAGATCCGGCGCATCAAGTTCAATCAGGTGCAGTCCGGACAACCGGAGTCAGACGCGTCGACCGCAACCCCCTGGCAAGTATGCACGCCGGAGACGGCCGCCGGGTTTACCGCGGTGGGTTTCTATTTCGCCCGTGAAATCCTTCAGAAAACCGGTGTCCCTATCGGTATTGTCGATGTCAATTGGGGCGGCACGGCGATTGAGCCGTGGGTGGCCACCGAGGGACTCGCCTTGGTGGATGAGTTGAAACCGCAGTTTGTCGCCAAGCAGAACGCGATCAAAGAATATCGGGCCCAGTTGCCAAAATCGTTGACCAAGTTGGAGGCTTGGATCGCCCAGACTCGCGGTGATTTGGCCAGTGGCGCCCCGACCAGTTCGCTGCCTGCCATCCCGGCGATGCCTAACGGCGGCTGGAGCAGCATGTATAACGCCATGATCCATCCGATCGTGCGGTTCCCGATCAAGGGCGCGCTGTGGTATCAGGGCGAATCCAACGGCGATGAGGGCGTGACGTATTACGACAAGATGCGTGCCCTTATCGGCGGCTGGCGCAAGCAGTGGGGGCAGGGGAATTTCCCGTTCTATTTTGTGCAACTCGCCAATTTCCAAGCCGTGACGGAGAATCCCGCCGGCGGCAACGGGTGGGCAAAACTCCGTGAGGCACAAACCAAATCGCTCACCGTTCCTAACACCGGCATGGCAGTCATCATTGATACCGTGCCGCTTGCGGAGCGTGACGATATTCACCCGAGAAACAAATACGATGTGGGAATGCGTCTCGCCCTCTGGGCACTGGGCCGGGACTACGGACAAAAACTGGAGGTCTCCGGCCCCTTGTTCAAGGAACTCAAGATCGAGGGCGGCAAGGCCCGCCTGGCATTCGACCACACCGGAACCGGCCTGATGGTCGGCATGAAAGAGGGCAGGGTTCCGACCGTCGAGAACAAAGGCGCCAAACTCAAGAGTTTCGCCATCGCGGGTGCCGACAAAAGATGGTTCTGGGCCGATGCGGTGATTGAGGGCAAGACCGTCACTGTGTCCTCCCCCGAAATGAAAGAACCTGTTGCGGTGCGCTATGCCTATCAGATGAATCCGGATGGTGCCAACCTTTACAACCGTGAAGGTCTTCCGGCATCGCCCTTCCGCACCGATGACTGGTGAGCCTATTGAAAGTAACAAGAAATGAAAAAAACAATTATGTTATTCATGTCGGTATTGCTGGCAGCGGGCTTGGTGCGGGCCGCTGATCTGTCCAAGGTGCCGCAGCTTCACGAAACGAAGGAACAGCGGGACGAGCGCATGCAATGGTTCCGTGACGCGAAGTTCGGCATGTTCATCCACTGGGGCCCCTGTTCCGTCGGCGCTAAAGAGATTGGCTGGGGTCGCAAGGCCAATCGGCCTTGGGATATCAACGGCATCCAGACCCCGCGCACGGAGGATCCCGTCTACGACAACTACTACAAGCAGTTCAACCCGACGAATTACAACGCCGATGCGTGGGTGCGTTTCGCCAAAGAGTCGGGCATGAAGTACATGGTGCTCATCGCCAAGCACCACGACGGCTTCGCGCAGTTGGACTCAAAGGTATCCGACTACGACATCATGGCCAGCCCCTACGGCAAGGACATTATCCGGGCCTACGCCGACGCCTGCCACAAGCAGGGGATGAAGCTCGGGCTCTATTACTCCACCCGCGACTGGTATCACTCGGATTAC
>JAPLMO010000211.1 GCA_026386995.1 Planctomycetota bacterium
ACCGGCGAGATGCTGCCCCTGGAATACTCGCCCGACCAGAAGGCCGGACGCATGGCCGACTGGCAAGTCGTCTGCGAGCGCCTGTGTCCGTGCGGCGACGGAAGCATCCCGGAAACGCCCGCCCCGAATGAGCGCACGTTCCCCGACCCGGCGTACCAGTTGGCGTGGGAAGACCGGTCTCCCAGCCCTCGCGCAGCCCACAACGCTGCGTCGCTGTGTGCTGGCGAAAGCGAGCCTTCTGCGGATGCGGCGGCAGGCACCCGAACGGGGCTTGCCCCCGGCGCGCGTTTGACCTTGAAGGACGGCGAGTTCGCCATCTACGATTTTGACGACGAGTTGGTCGGCTATCCCGAACTGGACGTCGAAGGCCCGGCCGGCGCGATCCTCGACTTGGCGTGGGCCGAGGGGCTCGAGGCCGGAGGCGACCTGGCGCCGGTCCGCAGCGGCATGCGGCAGGCGGATCGACTCATTCTGGCTGGCGGCCGGCAGACGCTGCGCCTAGCGGGCCGCAGGGCGCTGCGGTACCTGGCGCTCGTGGCCCGCTCGGGCGATGAGGCCGTGACGGTTTACCGCGCGGCCGTCAACGCCATCAGCCGCCTGCCGGCGCCCCCCGAAACTGTGAAGACGGGCGACGCGGGCCTGGCGACGGCGATCGGGCTGTCGGAGCGGACGATCCGCGCCTGCATCCAGGACACGTTCGAAGGCAGCCCCGGCCGCGATGCCGAGCAGAGTGTCCCGGCCGCGTTCTTCTTGTCGCAGGCCGAGCGCATGTTCCTCGGCCGCACCGAGATGGGCGAGGCCGCGCTGCGCGCCTTTGCGGCCGACCAGGCCGCCGACGGGTTCTTTCGCAGCGTCGTCCCGTCCGGTATCCGCTACGTCGTGCCCGACTGGAACCTCCTCTGGATCATCTGGATGGCGGACCACGTCCTCTGGACGGGCGACGCAAAACTGGCCGCCGACCTCTATCCTGTGGCCGAGCGGTGCCTCGAATGGCAGGCCGCGATGCGCGACGCCACCGGCCTGCTGGAGAACAAGCCCGACCGCAGCCCGTGGTGGTTGTTCATAGATTACTCGCCCGTCGAGAAGCAGGGCGTCGTAACGGCCTGGCAGGCGCTGTATGTGCGGGCGCTGCGGGCCGCCGCCGACGTCGCGGAGTTCCTGAAGAACGAGGAGGCCGCCGAGCACGGACGCAACGAGGCCAACGCCGTCGTTGCGGCCGCACGCGAGCGGCTCTGGTCGACCCACCAGAACCTTTTCGTCGACTGCCGGCTGTACGAGCACAAGGTCCGGCGGGCCTCGCCCGAGACCAACTACTACGCCCTCTACGGCGGCCTGGCGAGCGACGAGCAGGCGGGGCAGATCCTCGCGGCCTTCTGGCGCGACGGCCCCGTTGAGTCGGTCGTCTGGGGGCCGCACGAGACGCCGTACGCCAAGTACTTCGCCCTGGAGGCGCTGCTGGAGCGCGGCGAGGTGGAGCGGGCGCTGGCCATCCTACGCCGCTACTTCGCCGCGATGGGCAAGGCGGGCCTCGTCACCGTGCCGGAGATGTTCCCACCGGCGACGCGGCGGCAGGCCGCCGACGGCGACGGCGTGGCGCACGGGCCTTACGGCGGCCTGCCGCCCGCGGCCCTGTGCCACTCGTGGGGCGCCTATCCACCGGCGCAGGCGGCCAGGTGGCTCCTGGGCATTCAGCCGGAAAGGCCAGGCTTCGAACCGCTCCGCCTGGCGCCGATGCCGGGGAGCGTCGAGCAGATCAGCGGCCGCGTCTGGACGCCAAAGGGGTTCGTCGAAGTCGCCATCGAGACCAACGCCGGCCGCCGCCACGTCCGCGCGGTCCTCCCCGAAGGCATGGTCTACCGGTTGGACCGGCGGCACCTTGCCAAAGACGACGAAGTCGAAGTGACCGGCGGCCGCCAGGCGTAATCAGGCCGGGCAGATCACCCCCGCTCACGATTTGCGCGGCGTAGCGTGCGCAATTTGCGCGGCGGGTCTCCCGACCCGCCGCGCAAGACCTTATCCAAGACGCCGGGTGCCACGGCTGCGCTGTTTGCAGCCGTGCTCTGCGTTGAAAGGCGACACGGTTGCTGAACGGCGCAACCGTGGCACCCGACCAGT
>JAPLMO010000374.1 GCA_026386995.1 Planctomycetota bacterium
GCCATGAAGTGGACCGTGCCGGTGGCAACGAACGCCCGCTCGATGTCCTCGCCGTGGACCTGGCCGGAATCGAAATCGAAGAGGTCGCGGCGGCCGAAGAGCATGGCGGCGGCGACGGCCTGCCCCTCGCGGCTAGGCAGCGCATCGAGGCGGGCAAGGGTCCACCGGCGCATCGCCCCGAGCGCCCACCGCAGCCGGTCGGCCCTCGGCTCGGTGACGACGACGGCCTCCCAGTGGCCCGTGCTCAGGGACGTGCGGATGCCCTGACGGCGAAGATATACGGCCGCGTCAAACGAGCCGGGGTTCGTCGGCTCGCCGAACGGCATCAGCATGCCCACAACGCGGACGGCGTCGCCGAGTTCCGCCACGCCGGCGCCGGCCGGCGGCAGCGGTTCGCGGACGGTCACCCTGACGCGGCCGTCGGCGGGGAGCCAGCGCCCGTCCACGCGGACGCGGCGGGCATCGAGTAGGAAGTTGCTGCGGATGCAGAACGGCGCCTGAGCGGCCTCCGCGCTGCCGCGCGCGGGCTTCTGGCCCGACGGCAGAAAGACATCGCCCGGCGGAGAACTTTGCTGCGCCGAGCGGACCATCGTCCCCTCAAGCGTCACCAGCCGGGGCCACCCCGACGCCAGTCGCGCCAGGTCGTGCGGCGGCGGATCGACGCTCGCGCGGAACCGCGCGGCGCCCGCGGCGGCCAGAATCACAAGGAGCGCGGCAAGAAGCAGGCTTGCCCGTGCGCCGCGAAGACAAAGCGTGAACCACACCGCCCCCGCCGCAAGGGCCACGCCGCACCAGACGCCCATGCTCCAGCCCAGGCTATCTCCGAGGAGGATGCCGATGACGAACGCAATCGCCGCCGGCACCAGGGGCTGGTAGGTGCGGACGGGTCGCGGCGCAGCAGGCGGCGTTAGTGCGGCATCGGTCACGTCTGGTGACCTCTTGTTAGAACTGTTGTAGTGCCAGTTACGAGGGTGGCATGGTCACGCTGTTGCGTGACCATGTCGCACTGACGAGCCAGGCGCCGTTCGAGGCACATGGTCACGCAACAGCGTGACCATGCCACCCGGCGCTCTACGCTGAACACGTACGGGTACGGAGACCCACCGCGCCAAGGCTCAACCCTGAATCGCCCTGATATCGGCCGCCACGCGGCAGAGCGCCTGAAAGAGGGCACGATGGGGCGGCCGGTCGCACAGGTCCTCGGGGTGCCACTGGACGCCCAGAAAAAAGCGGTCCGGCGCCGGGTCCTCGATGCCCTCGATGATGCCGTCCGGGCCGCGCGCGACGATGCGCAGGTCGCGGCCCGGCTCGCGGATCGCCTGGTGATGGGTGCTGTTGACCTCCAGCGTGCCCGCGCCGACAAAACTCGCCAGGAGCGATCCGGCGCAGACTTCGGCCGCATGCATGGCGCGGGGCCGGCCGACGCCGCCGTGGTCCACCTGGCCGCCCTTCTCGGTCGGCACATCCTGAATCAGCCGCCCGCCGCGGCTGACGGCCAGTTCCTGGCACCCCAGGCAGATGCCCAGGACCGGCAGTCGCCGCTCATCGGCCAGGGCGATGAGGCGCAGGTCCCACGCCTGGCGGCGCGGGTCGATTATGTCGGTCTGGGCGTGCGGCGCTTCGCCCCACAAGCGCGGGTCAAGGTCGCTGCCGCCCGTAAGCAGCAGTCCGTGGACGGCGGCCAGCACGTCGTCTGCCGCAACCTCATCGGCCGGCGCAAGGACAACCGGCACGCCGCCCGCCCCGGCTACGGCGTCGACGTAGGCGGCCGGGACGTGCACGCGCCGCCGGCCGTCGAGTTCGCCGAGACTTGCCGTGATGCCGATACGTGGTTTCATGCCTACCTCTTGCGAGGCGCCACTGAAGCAAGGGTGGCATGGTCACGCTGTTGCGTGACCATGTGCCTCGAACGGCGCCTGGCTCTTCAGTGCGACATGGTCACGCAACAGCGTGACCATGCCACCCGACCTTCATGCTCTTCCGCGCTTCAGGACGCGGCCGGGCAGAAGGCCGGGGTGCCGGCCGTCGGCCACGACGCGCTCACCGTTGACGAAGACGTGGCGGATGCCTTCGGGGGCAACGGCCGGCCGCTCGTACGTGGCGCGGTCGGAGATCGTCTCGCGGTCGAAGATGACTAGGTCCGCCCAGGCGCCCGCGCCCAGGCGCCCACGGTCCCTCAGGCCCACGACGTCGGCCGGCAGGCTCGTCAGCCGGCGGATCGCCTCGGGCCAGTCCATCAGTTTCTGCTCGCGCACGTACGTGCCGAGGAACCGCGCGGGCGTGCCGTAGGCCCGGGGGTGCGCCAGGCCGCTTCGGGCAGCCTCGCCGTCGGCGGGCAGGTTGCGCAGACTGGAGTCGGAGCCGATCGCAACGTACGGCTCGGCCAGGATGTCGCGCAGGTTCTCCTCGCTCATCGAGAAGTATGTGGCCGAAGCGTGCGTGTGGTGCTGGATGATGAGATCGAAGGCCACCTCCAGCGGGTCGCGGCCGGCGGCGTCGGCAAGTTGCCTGAGGTTCTTGCCGACGACGTCCTGCGGCCCATCGGGCGAGACGGACGCCACGAAAATCCGCTCGAAGTAATCGGCCTCGGGATGGCGGCCGCGGATCTCGTCAGCCAGGCGGCGGCGGGTCGTCGGGTCCGACAGGCGCGCCAGTTCCTCCTGCCGGCCGCCCGCCACCGCCCAGTTCGGCAAGAGAAGCGAATCCAGGTCCGTCATGCTCGCCAAGTACGGATACCGGTCGGCCGTAATGGCCAGGCCCTGCTCTCGCGCGGCCCGCAGACGCCGGATCGCCTCGGCGGTTTTCGGCCAGTTGGCGACGCCCGAGGCCTTCAGGTGGCTGAGTTGGCCGCGCACACCCGCGAGGCGGCAGACCTCCAGGAACTCCTCGATCGCCTCGATAAGTTCGTTGCCCTCGTCGCGGATGTGGCTGGTGTAGTAGCCCCCCGCCTCGGCAACGCCGCGCGCCAGGTCCGCCAGTTCCTCGACGTCGGCGTAGCAACCGGGCGGATAGATAAGGCCGGAGGAAAGGCCAAACGCGCCGGCCTCAAGCGCCTCGTCCAGCAGCCGGCGCATGCGTCGCCGCTCGCGGCCGTCGGTCGGGCGGTCGGCGTAACCAACAACGGCGGCCCGCAGCGCCCCGTGACCCGCCAGAAACGCCCGGTTGACCGCGCACGGAGCGGCCTCGGCCCGCTTGTAGAACTCGGCGGCCGATTCCCAGTCCAGCGTCAGGCCGTAGTGCTTCCACTCGGCCTGGCGGCGGTCGCGGAACTCGTCCACCAGCGGAAACGAACTGGCCCCACAGTTGCCCGACACGTCGGTCGTCACGCCCGCCAGGACCTTGGATTCGGCCCGCGGGTAGACCAGCGCCGAAAACTCGCTGTGACAGTGAATGTCGATGAAGCCGGGGGCGATCACAAGGCCGGCGGCGTCGAGGTCGTTGGCGCCGGGGTTCAGGTAAGGCTCGATGCGAAGGATGCGGCCGGCGGAGATGGCCATGTCGGCGCGGCGGAGACCCGATTCATCCAAAACAGAGCCCCCGCGGATAGTCCACTGGTCGGCCATCATTCGCACCGCAGCGCGGCGAGGGCCTCCTCAACGGTCGGGAAGACCGGCATCACATCACTGAGCCGCACGGTCTCGATGACCCGTGCGACATCTCCCTCCAGGCCGGCCACGGCGAACGGGTAGCCGCGCGGCTCAAGGTGCGCCCAGATGTTGGTCACGAGGCCCACGGCGGCGCTGGTCCGGAACTTGACGTCCGAGAGGTCCAGCACGAAAGAGGCCCCTGCTCCGGCGGCCTCGATGGCTTGGCGGATATGGTGACCGAGTTGCTCCAGGGTCTCCGCGCGGTAGACCTCCGGCAGCCGGATGCTGATGACGCGTATCCGGCCGTCGTCGCGGCATTCGAGGAGCGGTTTGACCGTGCGTTCGGACATGATCGTTTCCGGCCTACAGGTTCTTCCGGAACGCTTCCAGGGCGCCGGGGGCGTCGTTATAAATATCGAAGACGGTGTCCAGTTTGGTGATGCGGAAGACCTCCATCACCTCGGGGTGGATGCCGGCCAGTTTCAGCCGGCCCTTGCGCTGCATGATGCGGCGCTTGAGGCCGATGAGCATGCCGAGGGCGTTCGACGAGAGGTACCCGACGCGGTCGAAGTCGAAGAGGAACTTCGCCTCGGCGGACTTCTCGATGGCCTCCTTCAGGCTAGCCGACATGCGGTCGATGGTGGAGGCGTCGAGAATGTGGGTCTGCTGAAAAGCCAGGACCTTGACGCCGTCGACACTGAGGGTGGAATAAAATTCGTCTGACATCGCTGGAATGCCTCCGTTTGGGTCAACCGGCCGCAGCGGATACCCCGCCCGGCAACAGTGCGTATTGTGGCAGCCGCAGGGCGAAGTGTCAACAACTACCCATGCGGTTTGCGACGCTCTTCCCGTCAACGGTCGCAGTCGCCAAGGCGACTTAATGACCGTCGCCGTGTGCGGCGACGGCTAAACGTTGCCTGCGTCTCTTCGTCCCTACGTCCCTAATCCGTCTTTGAGTTCTTTCAGTTTGGCCAGCGCCTCCAGCGGCGTCATGCGGTCGAGGTCCAGGCGCTTCAGTTCCGCGACGAACGCCGACCCGGCGCCCTCGAAGAACGTCAGTTGCACCGTGCGAACCGACGGCCCCGGCGTGGCAGGCGAGATGCGCGGCTTGCCGGAGGGGTCGAGGTGGGCGGCCTCCAGTTGCGACAAAATCTCCCGTGCACGGTCGACCACTTCTTTCGGCACGCCCGCCAGCCGGGCCACGTGGACGCCGTAACTCTTGTCCGTCCCGCCGGCGATAATCTTGTGGAGGAATACGACCTGGTCCTGCCACTCGCGGACGGCGACGTTGAAGTTCGCGACACCCTCCAGGATTTCCGCCAACTCGGTGAGTTCGTGGTAGTGCGTCGCAAAGAGCGTGCGGCAGCCTATGCCGCGCGCGATGTGCTCCGTGGCCGCCCACGCCAGCGCCACGCCGTCGAAGGTGCTCGTGCCGCGACCCACCTCGTCGAGAATCACGAGGCTGCGGGCGGTGGCGTTATTGAGGATGTTGGCCGTCTCGGTCATCTCGACCATGAAAGTCGACCGGCCGCGCGCCAGTTCGTCGGCCGCGCCCACACGCGTAAAGATGCGGTCCACCAGGCCCACCGTGGCGCTTCGGGCCGGCAGGTACGAACCCATGTGGGCCATGAGGGCCAGCAGGGCCACCTGGCGGATGTACGTCGACTTGCCGGCCATGTTCGGCCCCGTGATGAGTCCCACGCGCGGCGCCTCGCCGCCCAACAGGACGTCGTTCGGCACGAACTCCGAGCCGAGAATCTGCTCCAGCACGGGGTGCTTGCCGTCGCGGATGTCGAGCACCGGCTCATCGACGATGCGCGGCCGGGTGTAGCCGCGATCCGAGGCCACGCGCGCCAGCGCCAGAAGCACGTCCAGCCGCGCGAGGGCGTCGGCGGTCTTCTGGAGCCGCGGAATCTCGGCGGCCACGCGCAGGCGCACCTCCTCGAACAACCGGGCCTCAAGCGCCTTGGCCTTCTCCTCGGCCGAGAGGACTTCCGTCTCGTGCTCCTTCAGTTGCGGCGTGATGTACCGCTCGGCCGACTTGATGGTCTGCTTGCGCATGTACTCGGCCGGCACGCGCTCGCGGTGCGTATTAGTGATCTCGATATAATAGCCGAAAACCTTGTTGAAGCCGACCTTGAGCGTGGGAATGCCGGTGCGCCGGATCTCGCCGGCCTGGAACTCGGCCAGCCACTTGGCGCCCGAGGAGCCGACGTTGCGCAGGCGGTCGACCTCGGCGTTGTAGCCGGACTTGATGATGCCGCCGTCGGCCAGTTTCAGCGGGGCGTCGGCGGCGATGGCGGCGACCAGAAGTTCCCGCACGTCGCCCAGGAGGTCCAGGCCGGCCTCGATTTCGGCCAAAAGGTCGCTCTGCCGCGCAGTGAGGCGGGCCTTCACGGCCGGAATCTGGGCGAGCGTCTTGCCGAGGGCCAGCATGTCGCGCGGCCCGGCGCGGCTGGTGGCCACGCGGCCGACGATGCGTTCGATGTCGCTCGTGTCGGCCAGGTGCCTGGTGAGTTCCAGCCTGAGTTCCCGCGCCGCCAGGAGTTCCTCGATCGCCCCGAGTCGGGCCTCGATCGCCTCGCGCCGCGTAAGAGGACAAAGAATCCACTGCCTCAGCAGCCGCGCGCCGGCGGCCGTGGTCGTCCGGTCGAGGACCGCCAGGAGGCTGTTCTCGCGGCGGCGGTCGCGCAGGGTCTCGACGAGTTCCAAACTTCGCTGCGTCGTCTCGTCAAGATGGAGCCACCGGCCGCTCTCGACACGTTCGATGCGGCGGATGTGGGCGCAACTCGTCCGCTGGGTCTCCTGGAGATAATCTATGACCGCCCCTGCGGCCGATATGCCACACACGAGGTCCGCCACCCCGAAGCCGTCGAGCGACGCGGCCGCGAAGTGCGCCAGGAGCAGCCGCTCGGCCTCATCGCGGTCGAAGACGAAGGACGACCGCTCGGAGACAAGCGCCCCGGTGGCCTCGCGGATGGCCGCAACCAGGTCGGCGGCGGCCTCTGCCGCGCCCTCGGCCATCAGGCACTCGCGCGGCCGGAGGCGCGTCAGTTCGTCCAGGAGGGCCGTGCGTGCAAGGTCGCGCGCGAAAAACGCGCCGGTCGAAAGGTCCACCCACGCCAGGCCCGCCTTCTGGCCGTCCAAGTGCACCGCCGCAAGGTAGTTGTTCTCCTTGTCCTCCAGGAGGGCATCGTCGGTCAGCGTGCCGGGGGTGACGAGGCGCGTGATGTCGCGTTTGACGAGGCCCTTGGCAAGGGCCGGGTCCTCTATCTGGTCGCAGATGGCCACGCGGTAACCCGCGCGGATCATCTTTGCCAGGTACGTGTCGAGGGCGTGGTACGGCACGCCGGCCATCGGCACGGCCCCCTCGCCCTTGGACCGGCTCGTCAGGGCCAGGCCGAGCACCTTGGAGGCCGTGCGGGCGTCCTCATAGAACATCTCGTAGAAGTCGCCCATGCGGAAGAAGAGGATGGCGTCGGGATACTGGGCCTTGAGGCGTTTGTATTGCTGCATCGCGGGGGTAGTAATAAAGGGCTCATCATTCCGACGCGGCGCGGATGCAGCTGTGACGCGCGCGGCTTACCGCGACCCGCCCCCCAGGTGAGACTGGATGCGCTCGAGGATCACCTGCTCCAGGGCGTCGTCGCGGTCCTTGGGGACCCACGTGTACTGCGTTTCCTTGAACTCGTCCTGCCGCGCGAGGGACGTCTTGCGGGGATTGTAAAGATCGTACGTCTGGCTGATGCCCGACGGCGACGTGCCGGGGGCGCTCAGACGCTCTTTATCGACCTTCACCGCCACCTGCGACCCGCTCGGGGCCGGCGTGACCTGCACGTGCACCGAGCGGCGGATGGTGTGGAGGCTCGACTCCAGGCGCTGAAAGTTGCCCACCGTGTCGTCGCGCCAGAACTCGAACCACGAGTCGCCGGTCAGGTTCTCGGTGTCGACGCGGCCGGGCTTGGAGGCCGGGTAGACGATCTCGAAGTGCATTTCCAGGAGGACACGCTCGGCGACCTTCTCGACCGTCGCGGCGTCGCTGCTGGGCAGCGGCATCGGGTTCGGGAACCGCGCATCGGGCGCACGGACGCAGCCGGCCATCGCCGCCGCCATCACCACGAGCAGGCCCCACAGGATGTGCCTCATGCCGTTCTTCCTTCCGCCAGGAAAATGCCACCACTCGCTGATTATAAAAGCCCGCCCTGCGGCAGCAAAGCAATTTCGCGTTAGACCGTCGCCCGTTTAGCCGTCGCCCGTTTAGCCGCCGCCCGTTTAGCCGTCGCCGCACACGGCGACGGTCATTATCATAATCGCGGCCGTATGCGGCCGCGGCTAAACGCGATGCACTACTTCGGTTGCGGCATCAGGTCGGGCCGGTTCTCACGGAACCACGCCACCGTCTGCCGCAGGCCCGCCTCGGTGCCGACCTTCGGGGCGTATCCGAGGATATTGCGGGCCTTGTCGATCCGGTACGTCAGCGGCGTGGACATGAACTTCAGGCGGAACTTGTTGACCAGCGGCGGCTCGGTGCTGCGTTTCAGGAGCCATAACCCCTCGATAATCGGGCATGCGGCCCGCACCACGAGCGTCGGCACGTGGCTGGTCGGCATCAGGTATCCGGCCTCGCCGCAGATGATCTCCATCATGCGCGTGCGCGTGATCGCCTCGCCGTCGGTGATGAGGAAAACCTCGCCAACGACGTCCGGCCGCACCGCCGCAAGGTACAGCGCCTCGGCCAGGTTGCCGACGTACACGAGGCTCAGAGGCTGCTTGCCCGAGCCGACGAAACGGAACTTGCCGTTCTGGAGGTTGGCGAGGACGCGCGGCAGGAACTGGCGGTCGCGCGGCCCGTAGACGTAGGGCGGCCGCAGGATAACCGCCGGCAACTTCCGCTCGCGGACGAACTGTTTGACCGTTTCCTCGGCACGAATCTTCGTGAGGTTGTAATTGTCGCCCGTGTGGATGAGGGGGGCGGTCTCGTCCAGGTCTCGCTGCGGGTGCATGCCGAAGACGACCATGCTGCTGAGGTAAACGAACCGCTTCAGGCTGCCGGCGGCCAGGGCGGCCTCGGCCAGGTTCCGCGTCCCCTCGACGTTCGCGCGCATCATCTCCGCAAGCGGCGCCCAGTCCGAGACCATCGCCGCGCAGTGGAACACGTACTCGGCGCCGACCAGGTGCCGGGCCAGGTCGCGCGGGGCGTCGCCGAGGTCGCCCTGGACGATCTCCACACCCCAGGATTTAAGGAGCGCCGTGTCGCTGGAACTCCGTACAAGCGCCCGAACGCGCCAGCCCTCATCCAGCAGCCGGCGGGCGAGGTGACTTCCGACCATACCGGTCGCCCCGGTCACGAGTGCGAGCGGTGAACGCGCTTCGGCCATGACTCCTCCCTCTTGACTGCGGCCCTATTCTATGGCCCCGGCCGCCCCCGTCAAACGTAAACGCCCGGCGAACTTTCTTGACAGGCCAGCGCACCGAAGGTCTATTGTAGGTATAGTGTAGAGAGACGCACCCGGCGGCAGCGTGCTGCCGGAGTGGCGTACGCCGCACGGACGCAACGTTGGGGATGCAGTCGGGCCCGAGGGACAGATTCGGCGCGGCCGAAACCGCGGGTCCCGCTGCAATCCCGGGACATTACCAATAGGGAGGTCGCCATGACCGTACAGCCGCCCGCCGCGCAACCGTCTGCGAAAATGGAGTTGGGAGTCTACGTCTCGAAGGCGTGGAACCTGATGAAGCAGAACCTGCTCCTGCTGATCGTGACCTACCTGATTGTCGCCGTCATCATGAATATCCCGCTGGTGGGGCTGATCATCGGCGGGCCGGTGATGTTCGGCTTCATTCGAATCGTCCAGAAGCGGTACAAGGGCGAGTCGGCGGAGATCGGCCAGGTCTTCGATGCGTTTAAAACCGACTTCTCGAAGGGCCTGGTGACATTCCTCCTGATGTTTGTGGTGGCCCTTTGCGTAGTCATACCGGTGGTCATTGTCATCATCGTCCTCAGTTTCATCCCGTGCGTCGGTACGGTGCTTGGAATTCTGCTCTACATCTGCGCCTTATTGGCGATCGGGGCAGCCCTGTACTTCGTGCTTGAGATTGCGGCCCTCTCGGACGTGGCCCCCGTGGACGCCATCAAGAAGGGCTTCAAGTTCATGACCGCCAATATCGGGCCGATGATTCTCCTGTCGCTGGTCACAGGCCTGATCGGCATGGCGGGCATCATTGCCTGCGGCATCGGAGCCTTGTTCACCGCGCCGATGGCGATGGCCATTGTCGTCATTGCGTATAACGAGTGGTATCTGCCGAACGCCACGGCCGCATAAGGCCGCGCGGGCGGCAAGACGTGCCGGTAGGAATGAATGCATGCGAGCGGAGCCGGGCCAGCGGGCGCTCGGCTCCGCTTCTTCATCGACTGCCCCCTGGCGGCACGGGGCCATGGTACTTGTTTAGCATGCCAGGCAAGAGTTGTCATTCTGAGCAAGCGAAAGCGAGCGAAGAATCTCGGCCGCTCTAACGGCGAGATTCTTCGGCCCCGTAAACGGGGCCTCAGAATGACAGCGCTAGATTGTGATTTGCGCGGCGGGGTGCCACGGTTGCGCTGTTTGCAGCCGTGCCCCGCGTCGAACAACGGCACGGTTGCTGAACGGCGCAACCGTGGCACCCGGCAGCAAGCCACCCGGCGATTGAAAGGTACACAAGGCGTGAACGTCCTGGTCGTCAATTGCGGTTCGTCGAGCATCAAGTACTCGCTCTACCGGATGCAGGACCACGCCGCCGGCGAGGTCCTGGCCTCGGGGCTGGTCGAAAAGATCGGCAACCCGCCGAGCCGCCTCAAGCACAAGGCCGGTGCCAAGAGCGACACCCGCGACGTCCAGGCGCCCGACCACCGGGCGGCCTTTGCCGTGATGATGCAGGCCCTGGCCGAGGGCCCGGCGTCCGTCATCGCCGGCCCCTCCGAAATCCAGGCCGTCGGCCACCGCGTGGTCCACGGCGCCGAGCGGTTCACCGGCAGCGTGCGCGTGGACGCTGACGTCATCAAGGCCCTCGAGGATTTCTCGACGCTCGCGCCGCTGCACAATCCGCCAAACCTGGTCGGCATCCGCGAGGCCATGCACCTTATGCCCGGCGCGACGCACGTCGCCGTCTTCGACACGGCGTTCCACCAGACGCTGCCGCCGCATGCGTACCTATACGCCCTGCCCTATGACCTGTACGCGCAGCATCGCATCCGCCGCTACGGCTTCCACGGCACGAGCCACCGCTACGTGACCGAGGCGGCGGCGCACGTGCTCGGGCGGCCGCTGGGCGAGACCAACGTCATCACGGCCCACCTGGGGAACGGATGCAGCATGACGGCCGTCGCCGGCGGCAAGAGCGTTGACACGTCGATGGGCATGACGCCGCTGGAGGGCCTCGTCATGGGCACGCGCAGCGGCGATGTGGACCCGGGCCTGGTGTTCCATCTCATCCGCTCGCTCGGGCAGACCTTCGACCAGATCGACGGCCTCCTGAACCGCCAGAGCGGCCTCCTGGGCATCTCCGGCATCTCCAACGACATGCGCGAGGTGGTCGATGCGGCCGCCGCAGGCAACGCGCGGGCCGACCTGGCGGTGGAGATCTTCTGCTACCGGATCAAGAAGTACGTCGGCGCGTATACGGCGGTGCTCGGCCGCGTGGACGCCCTCGTCTTTACGGGCGGCATCGGCGAGAACGCCGCCGGAATCCGCGAGCGGGCATGCCGCGGCCTGGAGGCGATGGGCTACGTGCTGGATGCCTCGCGCAACATCGCCCCCGCGCGCGGCCCGCGCGACGTATCGGCCGACGGGTCGCCCCACCGCATCCTGGTGATTCCGACGGACGAGGAGATGATGATCGCCCGCGACACGGCCCGCATCGCCGGCGGCGCGTAATCGACGCCGGTTTATTTGTGGCTGTTCTTTCCGGCAGTTGCCGTTTGCCTTCGTAGGGGCGGCCCTGTGTGGCCGCCCTGTCGTTGTTTCAGTTGGCCGGGGGCAACCGCCGCCCAAAGGCAGGGCAGCCACGTAGGGCTGCCCCTACGAAAGGAACCGCCTGCCAGAATCCGCGACCGCACCTCGCCGGCATTTTGACCGCAAAGATGACTTGACCCGCGCTGCGCAAGCGCGCACAATCCGCTCCTGAGAGTTTCTCCCGGACCTTGCCGCATGGCACGGGACCTCGTGCGACAGCGCCCTCATGAGGAGAACGCGGATCATGCTCGAGTTCAGGAACAAGGTCGTCTTCGTCGGTTACGGTTCGGTGGCCCGGTGCACGCTGCCGATCCTCCTGAAGCACGTCAACGTGCCCGCCAAAAACATCACGGTCATCGATTTCGAGGACAAGGCCGAATCGCTCAAGCCCTGGATCGAGCAAGGCGTGCGCTACGTCCGCCACCGCGTCAAGCAGGGCAACATGACCCTCCTCCTGGGCCAGCACCTTTCGTCCGGCGACCTCCTCATCGACCTCGCCTGGAACATCGAGTGCACCGACATCCTCCAGTGGTACCATCGGCGCAACATCCTCTACATCAACACCTCCGTGGAACTCTGGGACCCGTACACCGGCGCCCTGACGAAGCACCCCACCGAGCGCACGCTGTACTGGCGCCACATGAAGATCCGCAAACTGATGGACGGCTGGAAACTGACCGGCCCGACCGCGGTCATCGAGCACGGCGCCAACCCCGGCCTCATCTCGCACTTCACCAAGCAGGGCCTCGTCGACATCGGCGAGCGCCTCATCGCCGACAAGATGGCCGTCGGCAAAGACGCCGAGGAAATCCGGCAGTTCATCCTGGAACGCGCC
>JAPLMO010000145.1 GCA_026386995.1 Planctomycetota bacterium
TCCCATGATTCCAGCAACCATGCGCGCCCTGGAACTTCGCGCCTACGATGGCCGGCTGCACCTGGTCCAGAAGCCCGTGCCCGAGGCCGGGCCGGGGCAGGTCCTCATCAAGATCGCCGCCTCTCCGATCAACCCGTCGGACCTGAAGTTCATCGTAGGCGGGTACGGCATCAAGAAGTCGCTGCCGGTGGTGCCGGGCATCGAGGGCAGCGGCACGGTGGTTGCCGCCGGGCCGGGCCTGATGGGCAAGTTCCAGGTCGGCAAGCGCGTCGGCTGCATGGCCTCCGAAACCCTCGACGGCACGTGGGCCGAGTACATGGTGACCGATGCCCGCCGCGCCATCCCGCTTAATAAGAACGTGACGCTGGAGCAGGGGGCCATGATGGTCGTCAACCCGTGGACGGCCTGGGCGCTGCTCGACACGGCCCGCCGCGCGGGCCACCGTGCGGCCGTTCACACGGCGGCCGCCAGCGCCCTGGGGCGGATGCTCCTGAGGCTGGGCCAGCGCGAAAACTTCCCGATTATTCACGTGGTCCGCCGCGCCGAGCAGGTGGAACTCCTGAGCAAGATGGGCGCGACGCTCGTCCTGAACTCGTCCGACCCGGACTTCGACGCCCGCCTGCGGGAGTCCTGCCAGATGCACGGCGTGACGGTGGCGTTCGACCCTGTTGCCGGCGCGATGACCGGCCGCGTGCTGGCCGCCATGCCGGAAGGCAGCACGGCGATCGTGTACGGGTCGCTCTCGGACGACGCCGTGACGGTGCGGCCCGAGCAATTTATCTACGAGAATAAGCGCGTGGAAGGGTTCTGGCTGCCGAAGTGGGTGGCGAAGAAGAGTTTTCTGGGCCGCGCGAAGATGGCACTGGGCCTCCAGAAGCGCCTTGCGACGGACTTTCAGACCGAGGTCCGCGCCCGCGTGACGCTTGAAGAGGCCGCCGAGGCGATTGAGGGCTACAAGCGTGAGATGACGGGCGGGAAGGTGCTGATTATGCCGGGCGGGGTGTAGGGCGGAAGGGGGCAGAGGATGCAAAGCGGGCGGCCCGGTTGGAGCCGCCCGCCGAAGGTTGTCGTTCGACTTGAGGTTACTTCTGGCCGCGCCGCCGCAGCATCGCCAGCCCACCCAGGGCCAGCAGCGAGAGCGTAGCGGGTTCGGGAACCGCGGAGACACGGAACCCAAAAGTGCTGTGCTCGATCGTCGGGGCGCCGTAGCCGATGAACCGAACCTCCGCGGACATGGTGTTGTAGCCGTTGATGAACATGCCGTCGAACGACCCGCCCCGCAGGCCGCGAATGGCGTAGCTCCCGTCATAAAAGTAGAGCGAGTCGTTCCACTCCATGACATTCCCGCCCTGGTCGAACGTGCCGTAAGGGCTGTCGGAGTTCTGGAACTCGCCGGCGACCGTGGTCCACTTGCCGGAATCGATGGGATCGGTACTGGAACTCGTCCAGAAGTTGGCGTTGTTTCCGGAAGCGTCGGCCATGTCCCGCCCTGGGGCCGTGTCGCTGCTCGTGGGGTAATCCCAGTAGCCCGCATTGGTCCCGCCGCCCTTGTAGTACGCCGCCTTGTACCACTCGTCCTCGCTGGTCACCGCCCACTTGGCGTCGGGGCTGCGTTCGATAGTCCATCCTTCATAGCCGTTGTACCCGTTGAGCGAATAGGCCCCGTACTCGGTCGTGCCCGCGCCTTGCTGGCCGTTATTCAGCCAGTTGGCAAAACGGCAGGAATCCCAGAAACTCACGTAGTTCACCGGACGGTTGGCGAAGTTCGAGGCCACGCTGTAGTCGTAACTGCCGGAGGAGCCACTCCGTGTGATCCCACTCCCGATGCTGGTGTCCGACATGTTCGTGTTGTACAGCCCGTAGGTGTCGGTCTTGGCCACGGCGTTGAGGAACGCCGTGTACTGCCCCGCCGTCACCTCGTACTTGCCGATTTTGTACTCGTACGCCACCGCCCCACATATACGGAATATGCTGGGGTAGGCACCCCGGATGCCCGACAGTTCACCCACGTTGCCCGGATCGCCAACGGTGACCATATCAATCGTAATGGCCTGCGCAGCCCCGGCCGCGAGTAACAACACCGCCACCACCGCCGCCCTCGCCACGCCTTTTACGCTGATCATCGCCAACCACCTTCGCCGCAGTAGCGCCAGCCCGCCCAAGGCCAGCAGCGAAAGCGTGGCGGGTTCGGGAGTCACGGTAGCACGTGCGTCATCCACGTAGTGTCCGTCGAACACAAGAGGCGTGTTATAGGCTTTCCATGTCATGCCGGTGGATATCCAGGTTGTGTTTGCGGGAAGCGAAAGGTCCACCTTGGTGAATTCCCAGGAATCGGCCAACGCGTCAGCGTAAAAGTACTGCTGTGTCGATGCCAATGGCGTCCTGTTGGGGAACTCCGAGGGCGATCCATCATAGGCAGACAGCGTGAGTTTGAAGGCCGTATTGGTTTGAGGGCCGCCCGGGATTCGGTTGATCCTGGCCGACCAGGATGCCGTCTCTGTTCCCAGCGAAATCCATGAATGGTAGGACGACAGATCAACAAGTTGATGGACATCAGAAGATTGGCCGTGGCTGATGTCCAGTGCTCGGAACATCCGTTGGCCTTGGTATGGCGTGATGCCGTTCTCTACACCCACGAACGCGCCGGGGTCGCCGTACCAGTAGCCAACGCCATACGAGGATTCGGTCTTGTAGGCGCCGGTCTCGAAGCCGGGGTTGCCCAGCAGGTTCTGTTGCCCCAGTGCGCTGCCGGCGATTAAAAGGAGGAAGGCTGCGGACCAGAGTCCGGCTAGACATCTCCCGCCGAGAAAAAAATTTTTACTCAGGCACGCGAGTTGCTCTCTCTCTCTCTCTCTCTCTCTCTCTGCCGCCATCGCTTGATTCCTTTCCTGCTGTACATTCCTTGCCCCCCGCGGCGTTGTGCCACAGGCGTAATCGTTCCACGCAAAACAAAAGGGCCGGACACCGGCTGTTCGCCGGAAACCGGCCCTGGGGGTGAGGCAACGCCAACTTGGCATCCCCCCGACAAAACAAAACGGGCCAGACTCCGACACTCGGAATCCAGCCCCGCAACGGCGACTCTAGAGCGTTTGTACGTCCCCTCCGCTCTTGTCCGATACTATACCACAAGAAAGCCTTCTTGTCAAATCGGGAAGGCGGATTTTTTATGAACTATCGAGGTGATGCTTCCCCTGTAGTTCAGCGGCGTTCATCCGCCGGGCTTCTCCCAGGTCGTAAGCCGCCTTCTTTGCGCGGGGCACAAGGCCCCGCGCTACGACGTACAAGCCCGGTTGCTGCAATAGGTTACGTTGATTGTCGCGTGGCGAGTAACGAAGTGGGTAGTAATAGGGCGGCAGGCGCAGAAAGAAATCCGGCGAGCGGGCGGTAAGCCGAATCCTGTAACCCCGGCCGAAACCGAGGCTGCGGCCATTTGTCTGGGTCGCGCGTTGCCGCGCGACTCTAGCAGCCAACCCGGGGCTTATCCCCTTTCGGAGAATGGAACGGGCCGTTCCTCGCCCCCTATTTGGCCTTGCACCCGGTGGGGTTTGCCGTGCCCCGCGTGTCGCCACGCAGGCGGTGCGCTCTTACCGCACCGTTTCACCCTTGCCTGATCCCCGAACGAGTCGGGGCCATCGGCGGTCTGCTCTCTGTTGCACTTT
>JAPLMO010000368.1 GCA_026386995.1 Planctomycetota bacterium
GCAGCAGGGTGAATCGCCCGTCGGGCGTCGTCTCGCCCAGGCCGATGCCAAGCCGTGACGAAAGGTGCTCGCGCACCCGCTCGTACCCGACGATCCAGCAGCAGACGCTGTCGCAGAGGAGGATCACGTGCCGCCCGACCCGGCGGCGGAAGATCAGGTTGTAGAACGTCGCGATGCTGTCGAGTTCATCGGGCGACATCTCCAGGAGGCCCGCCGCCTCGCGGAGTTCCTCATCGGGCACCCATCCGCGGCCGCGCTGGATGATCTTCAGGGCCTCCGGCCCGGCGGCCCGCGGGTGCGCGTAGTGCTGGCGGACGGTTTCGATCTCGCGTTTTTCTTCAGCCGTCAGCATCGCCTCACCGATCGACGTCGGCCAGCACGTAGTCGACGCTGCCCAGGATGGCGAGCAGGTCGGCAATCAGCAGGCCGCGCGAAATCAGCGGCACCATCTGCATGTGCGGGAACGACGGCGCCCGGATGCGCGTCCGGTACGACATGGTGGAGCCGTCGCTCACGAGGTAATAGCCGTTCGAGCCTTTGGTCGCCTCAACGGCGAAGAACGATTCGCCCGCCGGGATGACCGGCCCCCAGGAGACGCCCAGAAAGTGGTTGATGAGAGTCTCGATGTCGTGCATCGTGCGCCGCTTACGGGGCGGGCACGCCAGCGGATGGTCGGACTGGTGCTCGCCGGCGGGCATGTTGCGGAGGCACTGGTCGATGATCCGCAAACTCTGGCGCATCTCTTCGACGCGCACGAGGCCGCGGTCATAGGCGTCGCCGTGCGTCGCCGTGGGGATGTCGAACTCGAACCGCTCGTAGCCCGAGTACGGGCGATTCTTGCGGAAGTCCCACTCCAGGCCCGTCGCCCGCAGGCCCGGGCCCGTAACGCCCCACTCGATGGCCTCATCGGTCGTGTACTTGCCGATGCCCACGGTGCGGTTCTTGAGGATGCGGTTGGCCATCACCATCTTCGAGTACTCGGCGAGGTGCTTGTCGAAGACGCCGCAGAAATCGCGCACGAGGCCGTCCCACCCGCGCGGCAGGTCCTGAGCCACGCCGCCGATGCGGAACCAGTTCGGGTGCATCCGCGCGCCGCAGACGGCCTCGACGATGTCAAAGACCCGCTCGCGATCATTGAACATGTAGAACACCGGCGACATCTGCCCGAGGTCCTGCGCAAACGTGCCGTACCAGACCAGGTGACTGGCGATGCGGAACAGTTCGCACATCATGACGCGGATGACCTCGGCCCGCTCGGGCGCCCGGATGCCCGCCAACTGCTCGACCGCCAGGATGTACGGGAGGTTATTCATCACGCCACCCAGGTAATCGACGCGGTCGGTGTACGGAATGTAGGTGTGCCACGACTGGCGCTCGCCCATTTTCTCGGCGCCGCGATGGTGGTAGCCGATGTCGGGCACGACGTCGACGATCTCTTCGCCGTCCAGTTGCAGCACAAGGCGCAGGACGCCGTGCGTTCCCGGGTGGTGCGGGCCGAGGTTCAGGAACATGAAATCCTCGCCGTCGTGGCGCCTGGCCATGCCCCACTCTTCGGGGTGGAACCGCAGGGCCTCCTGCTCGGCCTCCTGCCTGTCCTCGGGCAGGGTGAAGGGCGCCATGTCGGTCGCCCGGGCAGGATGTTCTTTCCGGAGCGGGTGCCCCTGCCACGTGGGCGGCATGAGGATACGCACGAGGTGCGGGTGCCCGCCGAACCGGATGCCGAACATGTCCCACACTTCGCGCTCGTACCAGTTGGCGGCGGGCCAGATGTCGGTCACGGTGCGTAGCGCGGGACGCTCGCCCGCCAGGGCCACCTTGATCCGCACGTCGGCGTTGCGGTCGAACGAAAGGAGGTGGTAGACGACCGTGAAGTCGGCGGGCGGCTGGCCCTGGCGGTTGGCGCGCATCCGCTCGTCTATGGCCGTCAGGTCGTAGAGCATCCGGTACGGGCCAGGCGCGCCGGCCTTCAGATGCCGCAGGACCTCCGGCGCGCGGTCCGGCGCAACCCACAGCGTGGGGATGCGGTCGGCCGCCGGCTGGTCGGCAAGAATCGCCGGGCCGAAGCGGGCGCGAAGGTCGGCCGAGATGTCGGGGTAATCGCTCATCGTCGCCATCGACCCCCGCTTACCAGCGGGGGCTAATTATTTTGATTTAAACTTCATCCGGCGAGCGCAAGAGAGTCGCGGCCCGGCGCTCGGGGCGCATCTGGTCTCGCATCGAGGGGCTGGGCGACCGGTAGACCCCCTGCGGCCCGACAACCCAACTCAACGGGCGTTTCTCGCTGCCCACCGCTTTCTGCAAGAGCAGCAGCCCCTCCATGAACGCATCCGGCCGCGGCGGACAACCGGGAACGTAAACGTCGACCGGCAGAAACTTGTCCACGCCCTGCACGACGCTGTAGATGTCGTACATGCCGCCGGAGTTCGCGCACGAGCCCATCGAGATGACCCAGCGCGGCTCCATCATCTGCTCGTAGAGCCGCTTGACGACCGGGGCCATCTTGATGAAGACCGTGCCGGCGATGACCATCAGGTCGGCCTCGCGCGGCGTGCCGCGGATGACCTCGGCCCCGAAACGCGCAATGTCGTACTTCGAGGTGAGGCTCGTGGCCATCTCGACGTAGCAGCACGAGAGGCCGAAGTTGAACGGCCAGATCGAGGACTTGCGGCCCCAGGCCACGAGGTCATGGAGGCGGCCGAGGACGACGTTGCGCCCGACCGCCTCCGCGGCGCTCGCGGCGCCGGGACCCGCTCGGGCGGACGTCAGTTGGAATGGTTCCCCCATCGGGGCCCCCTAAGCCCTTGGCGAACGGCTCCTGCCCCAGTCCAGCGCCCCGACCCTCCAGAGGTACGCGAGCGCCACGACCAGGATGGCGATAAACAGCAGGGCCGCTCCGTAGCCCGTCCATCCGGTCTCGCGGCCGGCGACGGCCCATGTAAAGAGGTAGACGGCTTCCAGGTCGAAGATAACGAAGAAGACGGCGACAAGGTAATACTTGACCGAGAATCGCAGGCGCGCCCCCCCGGTTGAAACAACACCGGATTCGTACGGCTCGCCCGTGGCGCGCTCGCTGTGCCGTTCGCCCAGGACGTACGAGAGGGCGATCATGCCGGCGGCCGTCAGAACGGCCGCCAGCGCGTACACCAGGAGGCCCCACAGGTCGGCCGTCACCACCGCCAAAGCGTCCACGATGAAATCTCCCGGGTAAGGCCCACCGTTATCCTACCATGCGGGGCCGCCCGGCATGTATTCCTTTATAACAAGTCCGGTAACCGCTCGAGAATTCAAGCGGGGGCCGCTCTCGCATTATAGCGCGGGGGTTTATCCCCCGCGCCTTCCTGCACGGGGCACAAGGCCCCGCGCTACGGCGCGTAAGTTTGGTTACTGCAAGAGGTTGTGTTCATTGCCGCGTATGGCAGCCGGCACGCTCTTTCCACACAAACTGGCTTGCCGCTCGGCGCTTTCTGTATAATGGCGGCTATGGCATCCTGAACTGCGCAGAGGAGGAACCATGGACGTCTGTCTGCTGTCGCGCATCCAGTTCGCCGTAACAGTGGGCTTTCATTTTCTCTTTCCGCCCATCACGATCGGCCTGGCCTGGGTGCTGGTGATCATTGAGGGCCTGGCGTGGCGGCGGAATGACCCCGTTTACGACCAGGCCGGCCGGCTGTTCGGAAAGTTGCTGGGCCTGACCTTCGCCGTGGGCGTGGCCAGCGGCATCGTGATGGAGTTTCAGTTCGGCACCAACTGGGCCCGGTACTCGAAGTTCGTCGGCGACATTTTCGGCGCGCCGCTGGCCGCGGAGGGCGTCTTCGCGTTCTTCCTGGAGTCGGTTTTCCTGGGGGTCTACCTGTTCGCCCGTAACCGCCTCTCGCGGCGCGGCCACTGGTTCTCGATCCTGATGGTAGCCGTCGGGGCAACGCTCTCGGCCTTCTGGATCATCGTGGCCAATTCGTGGATGCAGACCCCGGCCGGGTACACCCTGAACGCCGCGGCCGGGCGGGCGGAACTCACGGACTTCTGGGCCGCCGTCTTCAACCCCTCGACGCTCATCCGCTACGCCCACACGATGCTGGCCGCGCTGGCGTGCGGCGCGTTTTTCGTGACCGGCTGCGCCGCCTACATTCTGCTGCGCACCCGGGGCGAGGCCCGCTTCTCGCCCGATAGCGGCGCAGCGCCCGCAGCCCGGCGCGCGATGGAGGTGTCGCTCGTGTGCGCCCTGGCGGCGTCGATCCTTGTGGCAGTTCCGACCGGCGACTGGCACGCGAAGCAGGTGGCCCGGACTCAGCCCGAGAAGTTCGCGGCCTTCGAGGGGCTGTACAACTCGCAAGAAGGCGCGCCGCTCATCCTCTTTGCATTGCCGTACGAAGAGCCGCGACGCCTTGAGGCCCGCGTCGAGATCCCGGGCCTCGTCTCGTGGCTGGTGTTCGGCGACGTCCGCGCCCCGGTGAAGGGCCTGAACGAGTTTCCGGCCGACGAGATTCCGCCGCTGTGGCTGACGTTCGTCTCGTTCCACAACATGGTCATCCTGGGAATGCTTTTCATCGCGATGTCGGTGTACGGCACGTGGCGGCTGTGGCGCGGCAAACTTTTCGAGGGCCGCCGGTTCCTGTGGCTTCTGGTGGCGATGGTCCCGCTGTCGCTGGCGGCGTGCCAGTTCGGTTGGATGGCCGCCGAGGCCGGCCGGCAGCCCTGGATCGTCTACAGGGTCATGCGGACCGCCGACGCCTTCTCGAGCAACCTGACCGCGGGCGAAGTCTTGTTCTCGCTCATACTGTTCTCGGCCATCTGCCTGACGCTCCTATGCCTGTACCTCTGGCTGCTCGTGCGCACGCTCCGCCGCGCAGCACAAGAATCGTAGGAATGAGACCGGCCCCCGGCGTGTGGCACGGCTGGCTTGCCCAGCCGTGGGGAATGTTGCCGGCCTTCGCCACGGCTGGTCAAGCCAGCCGTGCCACAATGACTGCGAAGCGCAGCGTGATGAGAAGGAGCCGTCCATGACATCTCTTCAGGCCATCTGGTTCGCGCTGATCTTCGTCCTCTTGGCGGGATACGCGATTCTCGACGGTTTTGACCTGGGCGTGGGCATCCTGCACCTGGCGGCACGCGACGAACGCGAGCGGCGCACCTCGCTTCAGGCCATCGGCCCCGTCTGGGACGGCAACGAGGTTTGGCTGCTGACGGCAGGCGGGGCGCTCTTTGCCGCCTTTCCGGCCGTCTACGCGACGGTCTTTTCGGGCTTTTACCTGGCGCTGGTGCTCCTGCTGGTGGCGCTCATCGGCCGGGCGGTGGCGGTGGAGGTTCGCTCGAAGGTCGAGTCGCCCGCGTGGCGGCGGGTCTGGGACGTGATTTTCGGGCTCGGCTCGCTCCTGGCGACGCTCCTCTTAGGCGTGGCCCTCGGGAACATCCTTCGCGGCGTGCCCGTCAGCGCAAGCGGCGACTACACGGGCACCTTCCTCGAATTGCTGAACCCGTACGCGATCCTGATCGGCGTTCTGGCGCTGGCGGCCTTCACCTGGCACGGGGCGATTTACCTCGCCGGCAAGACCGACGGGCCGATGCGCCAGCGCCTCGCACATTGGGCGTTTATACTGGGGGGACTGGTGATGATCCTGTACCTCGTTGCCCTGACGACGAGCCACTTTGTCGCGCCGTTCCTGCTCGAAGACCAGCGGATCCTGTGGGCGCCGCAGATGGTGGTGCTGGCAGGCGCGACGACCGGCCTGGCGCTGGCGGGCGGCGGAAGGCTCAGCGGGGCCCTGGTGGCCTCGTCGGTCACGATCGGCACAATGATGGCCCAGGCGGGCGCGGCACTCTTTCCGCGACTCGTGCCTTCGAGCACCGACCTTTCATACAGCCTGACGGCCGCAAACGCTTCTTCGACCGAGCCGACCCTCCAGGCGATGCTCATCATCACCCTCATCGGCATGCCGCTCGTCCTGGCCTACACGATCTGGGCACACTGGGTCTTCCGGGGCAAGGTCGTGATTTCGGATGAGGACTATTGAGCCCGTAGCCGTTCGCGATTCTGTGTAACAAACTTTGCGCGGCGGGTCTCCAACGCTAAGCGAGGGTTACTGAGTCCAATATGTAGGGTGGGTGCTCTGCACCCACCATTTTCATGCGAGAACAACCGCGTTGGTGGGTGCAGAGCACCCACCCTACATGAACGGTCGCTGAGCAACAGCCCCGTCTTGTCCGTCGCGCGGAAGGCTACAAGCAATCGTTAACTTCTTTAAGCCCCCAGAAACCGCGCCACCGCTGCCTCGCCCATCGCGCGGCCAGTCGCAGTTCGATAGACTTTCTGAACGAACGCCCGGCCCTCCTCCGGCGTCTTGCCCGCCAATTCCTCGGAAATGTTGGCCAGGCGGTCGGCATCCCAGATGATCCGGAACTCGGGCGTATCGACGTCCCGCGCGCTGTGGTGGCTGCCGATGATGCGCAGGATGTGCTCGGTCCGCTCGGCGTCCACACCCAGGCCCTCCAGGATCGGCCGCGCGATAGGCGGCCCTTCGATCTCCTGGAACTTCCCGGCGTTTGAGCCGTGCTTGCGCTCTGCGGCCTGGATGCCGATGTCATGCAGGATCGCGGCCGCCCGGATGACGAGCGGGTCGCCGCCCTCGACCGCGTGAATCTGTTCGGCGTGGTCCAGCACTTCGAGGGCGTGGCCGATGCGGCGCTGGTCGTCGCCGAAGACGGTCTTCATCTCGCGGACGAGAGAATCCACGAGCGCCTCATCCCCCGTCCCGGCCGGCTGCCCCATGCACTGCGCGGCAAACTTGCACCACTTCGCGCAGCCCATGTCGAACTTCGGGTTCGCTGCCATGCGGCCGCATGACCTGCACCGCCGGCGCTGATCGTCTTTCCAGAACTCGACCGACCTGCCGCAATGCGGGCACGGCGCCTCGAAAACGTCGCCGGGTTTCCAGAACCGCTTGTCCTGACCGGGGCACTGGTCGATGGCCATGTCACGCCTCCTCTTTCATTCTAATCATACACGGGCGGGCGGAGGGAGGCATTGACGAAGATCAAGAAACGGCGAAAAGGTGCGCGGGGCTTCACGCCCGACGCAAGAGGCCGTTCGAGGCCGCTGCGTGTTGTCGGCCTCTCGCCGCCGGAAACCGTTGCCCATGTCCCCCGGTTGCTCGCATTAAATCACGTTGACTTGTGCCGCACCGCCGTCTTATAGTTGCGGTGCACCGCACCCTGGAGCCGGTATGAGACCGACGCTGCTCGCGCTGGTTGCCCTCATGATGACGTCCGCCGCCTGGGGCGCCGCCCCTGCGGCCGAGCCGCCGCCCCCGGCCGGCGCAAGTGCCGCTGCGCCCGCGGCCGAGGCCGCTCCGGAAGGGCCGAAGCCAAAACTCGTCCTCAGCCAGTGGGAATCGCTGTACCTGGCGCAGAGGAAAATCGGCTACATCGCCCAGGACTTCTCCGATTTCCCCGACGGCGGGCACCGGCTGGAGACCAACCTGTTCCTGGCCAGCCCCAAGCGGCCCGACAAGTTCGGCTATTACCGCATGATCACGGCCGACGTGGACGCGAAGTTCCGCCCGCGTGCCCTGGTCTGCCGCGTCGTCTCCGACGACCGATCCTGGGAGGTCAAGGGCCGCGCCGAGGGCAACGTCTTCGTCCTCACTCGCACCGTTGGCGAGAAATCGGCCACCGCCCGCATTCCGATCGACGACGACGTAACGTTCCTGTCGTGGACGCTGCCGGCAACGCTTCGCACCGCCGGGCAGGGCGAAACCAAGCGCTGGGCGGCCATAGACGAATCGCTCGGGGCGATCGCGTCGGACCAATGCCTCGTCCACATTCTCGGGCCGCGCACCATCCCCCCCGAACCCGGCGGGCAGCCGCTGACCGGCACCTGCGTCGCCTGGGCATGCGGCCCGGAGCAGGTGGCACACCTGATAGGCAAAGACGGCCGCATCCTGCGGAGCATCTGGCAATCGGCGCCGCTGGTCGGCCAGGCCGCGGGCCTGATCGACGCGCGGCGGATGCGCGCCAGCGACGACGGCCCGGCCGGCCCGACGATCGAGGGCTTTGACGGCCGGCGGTACACCGACTCCCGCCGCGGTTTCAGCATCGCCGTGCCGCCGTACCCTTATATCGCGCACGCCTCGCCGGCGACGGGTTCCGTGGCGGTCGCCGACCTGACGGACGAGGCCTTCGTGGTGGCACAGATGGCCTTCCTGCCCCGGCCGGCCTCCGCCGCGGCCGCCGAGACCGATACCAACCGCCTGGCGGACCTGCTTCAGCGCAGTTGGGCCGCGCGGCTCGAGGACGTCCAGGCCGGCCCGGGCGTCGCCGAGAAACTCGCCGACCAGCCCGCGCGGATGATCGAAGGCACCGCGCGGTTGGGGTGCACGACGTTCTTCTTCCGCAACTACTTTCTGGCGAGCGACGGCCGGGCGTATTTCCTGTCGGTGATGACGGCGGACCGGCCGATCTCCTCCGAGCCCACGCTGGCCAGCGACGTCGTGCGGTCGCTGCGTCTGAGCCTGCCCGAAGGCCCCCTCCCCCTTCAGACCAACGGCGACATGCTCCGCAGCCCCTACTACGGCTTTGAGTTGCGCCGGCCGAGCGCCCGCTGGATAATTCCGCAGCACGTTGACGGGCCGCTGACGGTGCTGGAACTGGCGAGGCAGGACCACGCGGCGGTCGCCCTGATCCGCGTCCTGAAGCCCCGGCCGGACCAGTCGCTCGCGGATTTCGCCAAGGACCAGGCCCAACTGGCTGCCGATAACCTGAACGTCGCCAAGCCGGAACCGAAGGCCGTCCTCCTTGGCGGGAGGCCCGCGTACGAGATCAACTACGAGGGTAAGCGCATGCTCTCGGAACGCTCCGGCCGGTGCGCGGCCGTGTACACGAAAATGGGCAGCCAGGTGCTGGCGCTGGTGCTGGTCGCTGCAACCGACGCCGACGCGAGCGCCGCCAAGGAACTCCTTGAGATCCGCGAGAGCCTGAAGTTTGCCGAAGCGCCTCCGTCCAAGTAAACAGGCCTGGCATGAGACCAAGCGCACACATTCTCGCCGCCGCAGCGATGGCGACCCTGGTGTTTGCGGCGGGACCGGCGCCCGAGGGCGCGACCCGGCTTGCCCAGGGCACATCGATCCTCGTTCTGCCCATCACGAGCGACGAACAGGGCCTCGGCGACCAGGTGCGCCTGATGCTCATCAACAAGGCCCGACGCCTGGGGGCCGTCACGTACGATCCGGCGAGCGTCGCCGAGGTGATCGGCGAGGAAAGAGTGCCGCTCGACACGCCGCCCGAGAAACTCGCCGCCCTGGCACGGGAACGATTCGGCGCCGACTATATCGTGCTCGGCACGGTGACGGGCAAAGGACCGTACGCCGTGCGCCTGGTGGCGGTCTGCGCGACCGACCCGAAGAAACCGCAGGTCCTGGACAAGACCTACGCGTGCGCCCATCACCAGATCGTCCCGCTGGAGATGGCCAAGGCGGTGTACGATATCTTCGGCCTTCAGGCGCCGGAGGACCCGCTACGGATGCTCCAGAACGACCCCGAGGTCGATCGCCGCTGGCGCGAGGGGCCCAACCTCGTCCGCAACCCCGGCTTCGAGGCCCCCAATGCCTCGGGCAAGGGCCCGGCCGACTGGCAGGAGCCCGGCGCCCTGCCCACCGGCGGCAAGGTGGCCTGGATGCCCAATCCGGACGGCCCCGGCAAGGTCGTCAAGTACGAGATGGACGAAGAGACCGCCGCCGTGTACGGCATGGCCTACTACAGCGACTGGATTCCGATCGAGCCGGGGGCGACGTACCGCTTCTCGTGCCGCTACAAGCCGCTCGGCCCCACCGTGAAGATTTTTCTGAAGGGCTACCACGAGTTCCCGCCGCAGGAGGGTTTCCCCGCCCAGCGGCGCGAGACCTACCGGCGCCAGGTCCACCCGGCCGGCGAGAAGGGGCAGTGGAACTCCGTGGTCGCCGACTTCATCCCATCCCATGCCAGCCCGAACCAGCAGCCGACGTGGCTGAAGGTGGACCTGTACGCCTACTGGCCCAAGGGCGAGGTCTTCTGGGACGACATCGTGCTGAAGAAGGTGCGCGACGCGCCGGCGTCGCCGCCGGCGGCCGCATCCACCAAGACAGATAAACAAGAGTAGGATCGCATCAAGCCCCAACCGTCGTAAGGTCGGGGGCATTCTGGTGCGATATAATCGCCCGAAAGCGTAAGAGATGAAGATACGGCGGATGCATGGGTGGAACCTTGACAACCGGCAGGCCGTCCAACTACAAAGGGAACTGGCAGGCCGGGTTATCGAAGGGCCGCCGCTTGAGCACGCCGAGACGGTGGCGGCGGCGGACGTATCGGCCGGCAAACGCGAGGAATGGATCATCGCCGCCGTCGTCGTCATGCGGCTGGCGGACTTCGCGGTGCTGGAGACGCGCGAGGCGGGGATGAAGGCCGCATGGCCTTACGTGCCGGGGTGTCTGTCGTTCCGCGAGGCGCCGGTGGTGCTGGAGGCATTCCGGAAACTCCGGACGGTCCCGGACGTCATTATTATTGACGGACAGGGCCGGGCCCACCCGCGGCGGTTGGGCCTGGCCTCGCACATCGGCCTGGCGCTGGAAGTTCCGACGGTCGGCTGTGCCAAGAGCCGCCTGATCGGCGAGGTCCGCGGCGGCCTGGGCCTGGCGCGCGGCAGCCGGGCCGCACTGTGGGACGCCGGCGAGCGGATCGGAACGGTCCTCAGGACCCGGACGGGGGTTAAACCTGTGTACGTCTCGGTCGGGCACCGGATCGATCTGGCGAGCGCCGAGCGATGGGTCCTGGCGGCCGCACCGCGGTACCGGCTGCCGGAACCGGCAAGGATGGCGCATCAACGTGTTACGCGGCAGAAGAAGGAGTGCATTGTACGTGACGATCCGCAAATGGATTAAGAGCCACTGGGGCCGGTTCGGCAAGACGAAGGTCGTTTTCTTCGATGTCGGCGGCAC
>JAPLMO010000469.1 GCA_026386995.1 Planctomycetota bacterium
TCGCTTCCAGGCAATCTCTGCTTGGAACTGATTCTCCCCAAAAATCTGATCCAGCATCACCTTGACGTAGTGGCTGGCATGCCAGTCGCAATGGTAATAGAACGAGCCGGTCTTTTTGAGGACGCGGGCGAGTTCCAGGCACCGGGGGCGCATGAACTCGATGTACGCCTGGGTTGAGGCGTGGCGGTCATCGAACGCGCGTTTCTCCTTGGTCTCGCCCCAGAAGACCTCGTAGTTGCGGTTGGAGTTGAAGGGCGGGTCGATGTAGATGAGGTCGATGCAGGCGTCGGGGAGTTTCTTCAGTTGATCCAGGTTGTCGCCGCAATAGATGACGCGGGTATCGACGAGGGCCGACGGCCGGCCTTTGTGCTGTTGCTCCGGCACAGGCGCGGGCGGCTGGGCTTTCTTATCCGACGGCGGATCGGCCGCAGGGCCGGCGACGGCGGGCGGCGGGGTAACATCGGGCTTGGCGGGCTTTTTCTTTGGCATGGCGATAGGCTACGGCCGGGCCGGGCGGAAGTCAACAGCCAACGGCACGTTAAGTCTCACGGGGCAAGGGGTCAGGAGCCTTACAGATAGGGCTCCAGACCCCTTCGTCGGTTGACGTGAATCATTACAAGCCCCGTCCGTCGCCGGGCAGTCTACTTCCGTACTGTGCGCGGCGGGTCAGGAGACCCGCCGCGCAAATCGCAAACCTGCGCTGTCGTACTAGCCCTGAAAGGGCGACTGTCAGTAGCCACGTGGCGCGAGCCCGTGGAAACGGGCGGGACGCAACCCTCCCGTTGTTCTCTTTTTCCGTGAGCCCCAGCGGGGCGACTGAGACGCCGTTCAATCGCCCCGGTGGGGCTCTGACGGCATAAAGGAAAAGACAGGTTTGCCGCGGGCCTTACCACGGGCTCGCGCCGCGTGGCTACATAACAATCGCCCCGGTGGGGCTCTGACGGCATGAAGACAGTCTTGCCCCGAACCTTCCCACGGGTCCTCCAAAACGGCGGGCGGACTCTGGGCATGCCACCCGCCCCTCGACACTGACGCCGTACCTCACGTCGTAAGGCCAGTTATGTGCGCCTGCCCCAGATTGCGGAATGTGGCACGGCTGGCTTGTCCAGCCGTGGACAGCGCCGCGGGCCATCCACCACGGCTGGACAAGCCAGCCGTGCCACACCCGTTATTGCGGGGCGCGCCACACGCTAGACACGTACCACGCAACAGCGTGACCATGCCACCATTGTAACTGAAGCACTATCGGGCCGTTTTTTCAAGGCCTGCCCTGCCTCCGGCGGGTTTCATCGTGTAGAATGCCTCGGGGCGGAGCAATCGGAGCGAACTCGCTTATGGGGTTTGGTATGCCTCGAATTTCCGAAACGACCACACGCTCAGCGCGGCGGGTCGGCGAAGGGGGCTGTACCCTTTTCGCGCTTTTGCGAAAAGGGGACTGTCCCCTTTGCCATGCCGGAAAAGGGGACAGCCCCCGTTTCCAAACAGCCGGAAACGGGTACAGCCCCCTTTTCCTCGCCTTGCTGCTCCTTTTGGCCCTGGCCGCAGCAGCCCCCGCCGCCGACCAGCCGCAATGGGGCCAGTTTCATACCCGCAACATGGTGTCGGATGAGAAGGGCCTGCCCGACACGTTCGACCCCGCCACCGGCCGCGGCATCAAGTGGGTGGCCGACATCGGCACCGAGACGCACGACACGCCCGTCATCGCGGGCGGCAAGGTCCTCATCGGCACCAACAACTACCGGCCGCGCGACCCCAGGCACGACGGCGACCGCGGCGTCCTTATGTGCTTCAATGAAAGCGACGGCGCCTTCGCGTGGCAACTGGTCGTCCCGAAACTCACGTACGATATCTACTGGGACTGGACGGGCTGCGGCATGTGCTCGCCGCCCTCGGTCGAGGGCGACCGCATCTACACCGTCACCAACCGCGGCGAGGTCGTGTGCCTGACCCTCGCCGGCCAGGCCGGAGGCAACCAGGGGCCATATCTCGATGAGGGCAAGCACATGGCCCCGCCCGGCAAGCCGCCGATGGAGGTCACCAAGGCCGACGCCGACATCGTCTGGCTGTACGACATGGTCGGCGACCTGGGCATCCGTCAGCACGATGCGGCGTGCGGGTCGATCCTCATCGACGGGCCCCTGCTCTACGTCAACACCTCCAACGGCGTCGACAACACGCACCGCAAAATCCGCTCGCCCGATGCTCCCAGCCTGGTGGTCATCGAGAAGGCGACCGGCCGCCTGGTCGGGCGCGACGACCTGAAACTCGGCGACCGCATCGTCCACTGCACGTGGTCGTCGCCCACGATGGCCGAGGTGGGCGGCAGGAAACTCGTCGTCTTCGGCGGCGGCGATGGAACGGTGTACGCCTTCGAGGCCCTCGCGGCCGTGCCGCCCGCCGGCAAGGTCGAGACCCTGAAGAAGGTCTGGTGGTTCGACTGCGACCCCGCGGCCCCCAAGGAGAACACGCACACGTACATGGGCAACCGCAAGGAAAGCCCGAGCAACATCAAGGGCACGGCGGTGTTCTACAAGAACCGCATCTACGTGACGGCCGGCGGCGACATCTGGTGGGGCAAGAACGAGTGCTGGCTGAAGTGCATCGACGCCACAAAGACCGGCGACGTCACGAAGACCGCCGAAATCTGGTCCGCCCCGCTCAATCGCCACGCCTGCTCGACGCCATCTATCGCAAACGGCCTGGTGTTCGTCACCGACCTGGGGAAGACCATCCACTGCATCGACGCCGAGACTGGGCAGACGTACTGGACGCACGAGGCGAAGGGCGAGTTCTGGGCCTCGACGCTCGTGGCCGACGGAAAGGTCTACGCCGGGTCGCGCCGCGGAGACTTCACCATCCTGGCGGCCGAGAAGGAGAAGAAGGTCCTCTGCACGGTCCTGCTGGACAGCGCCATCAGCGCCACGCCCGTGGCGGCCAACGGAGTTCTCTACATCACTACGCAGAACAAGTTGTACGCGGTACAGAAGCTGGCGGAGTAGTAATACAACGCAACTTTGCGCGGCGGGCGCGTGTTAACGTGCCGCCCCCGGTGTATTCACCGGGGGCTAAATAAAGCGCGGCGCCACGTCATTTCCCAGGCGTCACCGGGAAAGGCGCCCAGCCGGCCGCCTGCGCCTTCTCGCGGGCGACCCATTTCTTCCAGACCGCCCCGTCGTAAAGCAGCGGGACGAGGGCGCCGCCCACCACCGACCGGGCCTGGAAGCCGCGCTTCTTGCCCGTGTCGGTCATGTACCAGTCGGTCATCGGGATGCGGTCGGGCGTCTCGTTGAGGAAATCATAGATCGGGTCCGTGAGGGCCTTGAAGTCCTCGGGCGAGCCTGTCAGCGTGGCGGTCCAGATCGTCCAATCGAGTTTCGTGTATTGCTTGCGGTTGTCGAGCGGCAGGCCGTAGCGATTCTGCGACTTCCGGTAAAACGCCATTTCCTTCTTGAGAACCTCCGGCGGGAAGAGGTCCAGCCCGAGGATGCGGTCCCAGACGAGGTTGTACTTCTGGCTCCACGTGCCGGGCTTGTCGAAGGCGAGGCGGTAGTGGTCGCCGTCGTCGGCCTCCTTCACCCACCTGGCCGCAAATCCTTTCGCCAGGTTGCGGTACGCGGCCGCGCGGTCCTTCTCGCCTTTCATCTCGCACAGTTGTGCGTACGCGCCGAGGGCCACGATCGCCTTGGCCGAGAGGTTGACGTTGTGCGCAAGGTGCCCCGCGAAGTCGTCGGTGCAAAGTTGGTTCTCGGGGTCGAATCCTTTCTCCTTCAGATAATCGGCCCACTTGGCCAGGAGCGGCCAGTACCGGGCGGCGTAGGCGGCGTTGCCTTCCATCTTTGCGAGGGCCGCCAGAAGGATGAGCATGTTGCCGGTTTCCTCGACGGGCATCTGGTTGGCCTCGGTCTTCTCGCCGCCGCCGTAGCGCTGGCCGTTGGCCTTGGGATACTGGCCGAGGTCGTGCGGCGCGAAGGGGAACTTCCAGCGCGGCGAGTTCGCGTAATCCATGATGCACTGGAGCATCGCCTTGGTGAGGTTGCGGCTGACGAGCAGGTACTGCGGCCCCATCGGGTAAAGCACGTCGACCGTGGCGATGCAGCCGTTGGAGAAGTTCTCTTTCGGGAACATCAGCGGCCGGCCATTGGCATCCGCCGCAACCTTGTTGGCGGCCTGGCACTGGCGGTACGCGAGGGCCGCAAGGCGTGCGTACTTTTCGCCGCCGGCCTTCGCGAAGTCCGCCATGAGTTCATCATCGAACGCGCGGCAGCGCTTGGCGAGGGTCTCGAACTCCTCGGCCGATTTTCTAAGCAGGTCCGCCGCCTCCATGCCGTTGCGACGCCAGTACGGGCGCAGGCGCGTCTGGAAATACTCGATCGCGTAGATGTCGTCGTAGGCCAGGATGAGCGTGCGCGACGCGGCCGCCGCCTCGACCTTGCCGAGGTCCAGGACCATCGCGGCCGCCGGGTCGTCGTCCTTGGCGGGGCGCGGCATGCGGGCGTCATCGGCCGGCAGCGCCTTGCCGGCGGCGAACGCCTCGCGCGCGGCCTTGCCGGAGGCCAGCGCGCCCGTGGCGGAGGCATCGGATTGAGGCATCACATACATGTAGCCCCACTCGATCCGCAGATTGTCGCCGGACTTCGCCAAAATCGGCTGGTCCTTGCTCCCCTGCTTGAGGGCCGTCAGGCCGCCGACCTTCTCGCGCGACCACACGACCGCCTGCTCGGGCGTGTCGACCGTCAGTTCGGCAGAGTGATCGTAGTAGACCTGGACGGCGTGCGGCTTGCCGTCGAGCGAGCGGACGTCCCACGTCAGGTACGTGACCGGCCGCGAAAGGACGTCGAGGTCGTCGGGCAGCATCGGCGTCATGAACGTGAGGGTGACCTGCACCTCCGCGCCGCGGAACTCGTAGATCGTGCGCGTCGGCAGGACCGCGAGGCCCACCTGCGGCAAGGCGGGCACGTCGGCAGGCTCGGCGCCCATCAGGCGATACGCCTTGCCGTCGACGCGAATCATGCCGTGCAGCCGGTGCGGCTTGCCGGTCCAGTGAACGGTCTCGGCATCGGTCAACTGGTCCGCCGGCGACCAGATGCAGAAGTACGGGTCGCACGCCACCAGCGGCACGGAGGGCGGGCGCAGCGTCTTGCCGCCCGTTTCCCCGGCCCATGCCGTCCCGCATAGAACCGCCGCGGCCGCCATCGCCGCCGCCACCGCAAATGCCCTTCGCATCGTTGCCTCCTGTTTCTTGACCGGTGCAAGAACAACAACGCTACTTTGCGCGGCGGGTCTCCTGACCTGTTTAACGTGTGGCGCGCACCGCACTAGCGGATGTGGCACGGCTGGCTTGTCCAGCCGTGGTGGATGGCCCGCGGCGTTTCCCACGGCTGGACAAGCCAGCCGTGCCACATCGCGGGTGCGCACACTAAACACGTCCGGTCTCCTGACCCGCCGCGCACTATACGGAAGTAGCGACGTCATACTACGGCACTTGAACGCTGACGGTTTCGGCCGCGCGCAGCGTCACGGGGCCAAGCAAGCCGGACGGAAGGAGCGGCGACCCCTTGGGCCACAACCTCCAGGTGGTGAACGTGTATCGGCCCGTGGGGCTCGGCTTGCCTTCGAGCAGCCATTTCGGCCATTCCTTGAGCGTTCCTTTCGGGTTGCGGTCACTGTCTTCGGGCAATTCCTCGTCGCCAATCATGCGGTTCGGCCAGAGGTTGGTGACTTTTACTTCGAGCGCGTTCTCGCCGGCCTTCACGGCATCGGTGATGTCCGCGCTAAACGGCGGTTTCCACAGGATGCCGAGGTCCTTGCCGTTAATCCGCACCTGGGCGATCACCTCCACCTTGCCCAGGTCCAGGTACAGCCGCCGCGCCTTCCCGACCATTTCGGGCGGCACGTTGACCTTGCGGCTGTAAACGGCGGTGCCGGAGAAATACTTAACCCCCGAATCGGCGTGCTCGGACCACGAAATCAGTTTGTCCAGTGTCACGCGCTCCGGCGCGCCCCACTTCGGCGGGAATCGCAGTTCCCACGGCCCCGTGATTTCCACCGGACCGGGCAGGGATGAAACCTCGAACCGGCGCGTCTTGCCGTCAGCACTCTTCAGGACGTAGGCCCCGGATTGCGAGACCGTCGCTTCGTAACCGCCTCCTGCTGCACGCACGATATCGACGGGCGCTGTCTGGCGGGCAGCGCCGCCGCGCGCCATGGAGTCCATCAACTGCCGGGCCTCCGCTTCCGTCAGCGCGCGATTTAACTGCTGAAAGGCGCCCAGTTCGCCGCGGAAGTCATCGACGCTCCGGTCATGTTGCACGCCCACGCCCGGATGCACGACTAACCTGCTCTTCAGACCTTTGTGGACCAACTTGCCGTTGAGATAGAGGCTCGGCTCGCCGTCTTTGTAGGCGACCGCCAGGTGCGTCCACCCGGTCAGCGGGGCGCCCCAAACCAGCACCGGCGCGAAGTAGCCGCCGGAATGCTCATAGACGACCACCCCGTTTCGACCGGCAGAGATGCCCGCGCCGGCGTGGCTTCGGTCGGAGTAGACCTCGTGCCCCGGCGGCGGATAGAGCGCATCGTTCCGGTCCGCGGTGAGACCGGATTTCCCCGCGTTGGCCTCGCGCGGCAGGGCGATGTCGGCCTCGGGCTTCACCCAGACGGCCATGGTGAAGGTGTTGGTGACGCCGCTGTTATTGTCCACGACCTGGTTCCCGGCGTCTTTCAGGGCCGTATCGAGAATCACCTCGCTGTTCAACACAACGGAAGTGATCCGGTCGGGCTGTGCCGGTCCGGGGCTGCGGAACACCACGAACACCGAGCCGCTGGGATCGAACCGTATCGGCACGCGCACGCAACCGTCCGCTTCGTCGTAAACCGCGACGGGTTCGATCCGGCCCGTGTCGGGCCGCCACAGTTCGGGGCGCTTACCCTGGACGCGGAATGAGCACACCGCCTCCTCGGCCTGCTGCGTCTTATTGGCGACGAAGTACACGTCCGCCTCGCCGATGGTCCGGTGGATGTACCGCAGACCCTGCTCGGACGTTTTTCCGCGGCTGGTGAAGTCCGGCTGCACGCCCATCCCGGCCAGGATTTCCTCTGGGGTCTTGCCCCACACCACTTTGCCCTTGCCGCAGGGGTGCTCCTTGACGGCCTTGCCATCGCAATCGCCCCACAGGTCGGCGGCCAGTTTCCGCACTTCCTCATCACACTTCGGGTAATCGGCAAGGCTCGGCGACTTCAGGGGCCTCGGACCGACAACCGTGGCCCCGGCCTCGACCAGTTCCTTGATTTTCCTGAGCAGCCGCGGCGTCATCGTCTCCGTTTCCGGCAAGACCAGGAGCCGGTAACTCATGCCGTCGGGCAGCGTCAGCCTGCCGTCCTTCACCGCCATGCGCGTCAGGACGACCTCGGGAGGGCAGCCGTCGAAGTTGTACTTGGGGCGCTCCAGCGCATCGCCGGGCAGAGACTTCGGCCGCTGGAAACGCTGCGGCGAGCGTTCCGGCTCCAGGCAGCAGATGTCCGCCACGAAAAGCCCCTGCTGGAGCAGGAACTGGCATCGCGCCAGGTACTCATGCCAGGCCGTCGATTGCTCCCACCACGTCTGCGTTCGCTCGTAGTGAAGGCCCCACTGCCCCATCGCCATGCCGGGCTTGCGGTCGAGCCACGGTTGAAGGGGGTAACGATGAAACACGAGCCGGTTGATGCCCTCGCAGAACGCCCAGTCGCCAAAGACTTTCACCAGGAAGGGATGGCCAAGCCACCTCTCGCCTTTGCCCGCCGTAAACGCCTCGGCGCCCACGATCCGCTTGCCGTACACATGGGCCGCCGACGCCATCTCCGTGCAACTGTATGCCGCACCGTAGGGATTCCACGACCAGAACTCGCCCATCGGCTCATCGGCGCGCCCGGCGTAGGTCATCTCGCCGCAGGGGACGCCGTCGTAGGCCTCGATCGACAGACGCAGGCCGTGCTTGTGGGCCAGGTCCCGCATGTGACCGGCGTAGTTATCCACCAGCAGGTCCGACACCGTCTGCCGCAGGTCCCACAGGAACCGCTCGGAGACCTCCAGGCTGTCCACGATGCGGCCGGTCATCACCGGCAGGAACCGCAGGGGATCGTAGCCGCGCAGCCGCTGGAACTCCTCGCGAAACCGCGGCGTCCAGTTCTGCGAGCCGACCTCCCAACTGTCGATGTGCGTCGAGACCAGCGTCTTGCCCGCGAGCGGCCCCACGTCAGCGATGAGTTTCGCCATCAACCCGGCGAACTGCGCCTCGGCACCTTCCTTGCTCAACTTGTCGCACTCCAGGCCGCGGCCCGATAGCGGTGCAGGCGAGTTGTTCGCCCCGGTCGGCGCGTGGCCGATCCTGAGGAGCGTCCACTCTCCTTCCGGCACGGCCCACGCGAGGCGGCCGTCCTTGCCCAGCCGCGCGGTCAGGTCGACAATCCGGTCGCGGCTGACTGTCAACTTCGCGGGAACAACCGGGTATGCCGCCTGCAAAGGGACCTCTTGCTTCACGAAAGCCGCCTTCCCCGGGAGGCTCTTGGTCCAGGCCGCTAGCGCGGCCGTCTTGCCGTCATCGGCGGCGGGCGTCGGGAAGGCGAGGACCGCGACGTCCCGGTAGTAGTCCGCCACCGCCTTCGGCTGGGGAAGCGCTGCGTCGAAGCGGCTCGGACCTTGGACAGCGGTCTCCGTCCAGACCACCTTCTGCATCGCGAGTGCCGGCGTGATCCACGGACCGCCGCTGCCGCACCAGCCGGCATCGTTGTTCATGTTCACTTCAAGGCCGAGGCGACTGGCCTCCGCGACAACGTGCTTGAAAAGTTTGCGCCATTCGGGGCTTGCGAAGGCGACGGGGCCCTGGGGGACGCCCTGGTCAACTTCCATGATCAGGACGCCGCCGATGCCGACCCGCTTCATGGCCTCAAGGTCCGCCGTGATGCCTTCCTTCGTGATGTTCCCGCTGAGCCAGAACCAGTAGGTCCACGGGCGCGCCGCGGCCGGCGGCTGACAGAACCCCTTGTCCAGGCCGCTCATGACGCAGCCGCCGGCGCCGAAAGAAGCGGCGCCCAGCGCCGCCACGAGCAGCATCGAACACACCTGCGCAACTCTCATGTCCATTCCCTTCTGCTCAATCGGACAGCCTCTCAATCCACCGGCCCGGACGCCCCTCTCACTGAATCCCCGACATACTCATATCGAGGCCGTGCGTCCAGGTCACGGAAAATCGTGGGGGCTGGAGCCCGGCGTTCCCTGCGGTTAACAGCCTGGCGACAAGAGCGCGGGATTATACAGCGAATACCGAACAAGGAATACCGAATGAGGAAGCCAATAAACGCGCCATCCCGGAGGCCCCTCTTGAGGGCCTCCGGGATGGCTTGTCGCTTAACTATACCCGAACTACCGACCCGACCGGCGGCGACGGGTGATCATGGCCGCCGCTCCGAGGGCCAACAGCGCCAGCGTCGCCGGCTCGGGAACCGCGCTGATCCCGCCGGTCAACTGACCGGCCGTCATACCGTAATTGTTGGCTTGAAGCCCGACGTCGTCATCGCTGACGATCCCATCGTAACCGTAGACGTCGCCATTGGCCCAACTCATATCGGTAAAGCCATAATTGTTCGACAGG
>JAPLMO010000354.1 GCA_026386995.1 Planctomycetota bacterium
TGCGCCTACGGGTTCCTGCTGGCGCGGTTCGACGACGGCCGCCCGCTCTCCGGCTGCGACGTTTCGCCGTGGGCCATCCAGCAGGCCGAGCGCCGCCTGCCGCATGCAAAGTTTCACCTTCTCGACTCTGGCGGCGGCCTGCCGTACGGCGACCGGTCGTTCGACGCCGTCCTGTGCACCGACGTGCTGGAGCACATCGAGCCTGACCGCCAATCGCAGGCCCTCGGCGAAGTGGCGCGCGTCCTCGCCCCCGGCGGCCGGTTTTGCATGACCACGCCCAATCGTGGGCTCATGCGCCGGTGGCTCTACGGCCGGGCCGACCGCACCGAGGGCCACGTGGGGATTCGCCGCGTCGGCGAGTGGCGGCGGCTGCTGGCGGAGAGCGGCCTGCCAGTCGTGGATTCCTGGACGTACCTGAACGGGTTCCTGCCCGGAAGGTTCCAGCGCACATGGTTGCCGGAGTGCGCGATCGTGGCACAAAAAGTGTAGGGTAGGCGGTAGTGTAGTGCGTCACTCAGATTGCACATTATCCAAGACACCGGGTGCCACGGCTGCGCAGTTTGCAGCCGTGCTCTGCGTCGAACGGCGGCACGGTTGCTGAACGGCGCAACCGTGGCACCCGGCATGGATAGTTTTGAGCGGCGGGTCAGGAGACCCGCCGCGCACGCCCCTACAAAAGCGCGCGGCGTGCGCTATATCTTGACGGCCACGCCGTTGCCGTTGGCCGCGAGGACCACGTGGCCGTCGCCGAGGAGGTTGTCGAGGTCGCGCCGGAGTGCGTCGTCCATCGACACGCTCAAACTCTCGCTGGCGCGGATGAGCGTGCGCCCGTTGCCGCGGCTCTGGAGTTCGATGTAGAGCGGCATCGGCCCGGGATGCGCGGCAACCGTCTCGCGAAGCGCCGTCATCAGTTCGTCCGTCAGCGTCTGGTCCAGCAGTCGGATGACCACCGCCTTCGAGAACCGCCGCTGCCCCTCCGCCAGGTCGATGATCTCCGACGTGCGGACCTGCGGCGCTTCGCGCTGCCGGTCCACCTGGCCGCGCACGAACACCACGGCATCCGGCACGAGAATGTTCTGGACCTTTGCGTAATCCCGCGGGAAGGCGACGCATCCGCACGTTCCCGCGAGGTCCTCCAGGTCGAAGATGGCCATCTTCGAGCCGGCGTTCTTGCCGGTCTTGGTGATGAGGACCCGCACGCTCTTGACGAGCCCTCCCAGGGTGACCTCGGTGTTGTCGGGCAGGTGGGCGAGGTCCGCCGTCGTGGTCGAGGCGAAGTGCCTCAGGGCCGCCGCGTGCTGCGCCAGCGGGTGATGCTTGACGTAGAAGCCCAGCGACTCCTTCTCGCACTGCGAGAGGCGTCCGCGCGGCCACTCGGGGATGTCGGGCAGGGCGGCCTCGTCGGGTGGCGCCCCGGTGGCCAGGGATTCCAGGAGGTTCATCTGTCCGTGCCGCTGGTCGTCCTGCGACGCGCCGCCGGCGGTCAGGGCCTTGTCCAGGACGGCCGACAGTTGGCTGTGGAAGGCGCCGGTCGAGTCGAACGCCCCGCACTTGATGAGGCTCTCGACCGCCGATCGGTTGATCACGGTTAGGTCCGTCGCCTCGCAGAACTGGAATAGCGACTTAAATCGCCCCGCCTTCTGTCGCGCGGCCACGATCGCCTCGACCGCGCGCTCGCCGATGCCCTTGACGGCCGCCAGGCCGAAGCGGATCCGGTCGCCAACGACCGTGAAATCGGAGTCCGACTCGTTGATGTCCGGGGCATCGACCACGATGCCCATGCGGCGGCACTCGTCCATGTACTCCGAGACCTTGTCGGAGTCGCCCATCTCGAACGTGAGCAGGGCGGCCATGAACTCCAGCGGGTAATAGGCCTTGAGGTACGCCTCCTTGTATGCCACCAGGGCGTA
>JAPLMO010000168.1 GCA_026386995.1 Planctomycetota bacterium
ATGGCTCGCCTCATCCTACCGACCACGAACCCTACCGTCCAGGCCCGGAGCATCCCTGGAGAAAATCCTTCAAACAGAAACGCCAAGACCGGACATTTCTACTGGGTCAGGACCCCGGACATTTTTAATGGGCCTTGACACCAAAATTCCGGCGGGGCAAAATTCCGGCTGGGCCGCACGTCAGGTTGATTCCGTTGATACCACCCCTCATCGTATTTCGTTGACGCCGCGGGCGGGGCGCGGCAGTATCGGGAAGGTCCCCCGGACGCGCGGGGGTGCAAGAGGAGGATCGGAGAATGACCTGCGTTCGACTCGTTGCAGCCGGCGTGCTGGTGGCTGCGGCCGCGCTGGGCGCGGCGATTGCGGCCGAGGAGAAAGATGAAGGGTTCGCCACCATCTTTAACGGCAAGGACCTCTCGGGTTGGGAAGGCGATGCGAAACTCTGGATTGTCGAGAACGGGATGCTCATCGGCCGCTCGCCGGGGATCAAGTACAACGATTTCCTGGCGACGACTGAATCGTACGGCGATTTCGTGCTGCGGTTCCAGATTCGCCTGGTGGGCGACAAGGGGAACACGGGCATGCAGTTCCGCTCGAAGCGCGTCGAGAATTCGCACGAGGTCTCGGGCTACCAGGCCGACTTCGCCCACGGCTGGTGGGGCAAACTGTACGATGAGGCCCGCCGCAACAAGGTCCTGGCCGGGCCTAACGAGGAGGACCTCAAGAAGGTCCTGAAGCCCGATGACTGGAACGACTACGAAGTGCGGGCCGAGGGCAACAAGATTACGCTGACCCTGAACGGCCTGAAGACGGTTGAATATACGGAGGCTGACGACAAGATCCTGCGCACCGGCATCATCGCCGCGCAGATCCACAGCGGCGGGGCGATGGAAGTGCAGTTCAGGAACATCCGCATCAGGGAGTTGGGAGGCGCGAAGTGAGTGCTGCCGCCGGCCATCTACGCTCAGCCGCGAGCAGCAGGCGGGCGAGCATCTAAAGGAGTCCGATATGGCACACGGCATCAACCGTCGCGCACTTCTGGCCGCCGGCGCGGCGGCGGGGATCGGTCTGTGGGCAAGCCGCGGCCCGGCCTCGGAGACGGCCTTCAAGACGAAACTTGAAAAAGCCATGATCCTCGGCAAGCCCGATGAGGCGGGCCTGGCGAAACTCAAGGCCGCCGGATTCGACGGGGCCGAGGCCACGGCGGCCGACATTTCGCCCGACGGCGCCAAGGCCTGCCGCGAGGCGGCCGACAAACTCGGCATGAAGATCCACAGCGTCCTTCGCGGGTGGATGCAGTTCAACTCCACCGACCCCGCCGTGGTCGCCAAGGGCATCGCGGCTACCGAGACTTCGCTACGCGCCGCCGCCGGCTACGGCGCCGACGCGATTCTCCTGGTGCCCTGTAGCATCAAGGGCATGCCGATGCCCGAGCCGTGGGAGTTCCAACTGGAGTTTGACGAGAAGACCGGCCGCCTCTCGAAGGTCGTCGCCGGCGACAACTCGAAGTACAAGGCGTACATCGAAGCGCACAACCAGGCGATCGACGGATCGACCGCGGCCGTCAGGAAACTCATCCCCGTGGCCGAAGAGGCTAAAGTGGTCATCGCCCTGGAGAACGTGTGGAACAACCTCTGGGTCAAGCCGGCGCACTTCAGGCAGTTCGTCGCCTCGTTCCAGAGCCCGTGGGTGAAGGCGTACTTCGACATCGGCAACCACGTCAAGTACGCGCCGCCCCAGGAGTGGATCAAGGCGCTCGGGCCGCTCATCGTCAAGTGCCACGTGAAGGACTTCAAACTCAACCCCGACGGCCGCGGCGGCGACTGGGCCAAGATCCGCGAGGGCAGCATCAACTGGCCGGTCGTGCGGCAGGCGCTGGAGGATGCGGGTTACAATGGCTGGCTGACCATCGAGGAAGGCGGCCTTTCGCTCGAAGAATACTCCAAACGCCTAGACCTCATCATTGCGGGCAAGTAAGGGCACAAAATGAAAAGCACAACCATGCGGCGCAGCACGCTGATCGGTTGCGGGTTTGCCACGATGTTGCTTGTGGCCCTCGCGGCGACGGCCGGCGGGGCCAGGCCAACGGTCGACCCGGCGGTCGCGGCCTTCGAGGCCCGCACGTACACCGACGCCAAGGGCGAGACGCTCCCGTACCGCCTCCTTAAGCCCGAGAACTATGACCAGAAGCAGAAGTACCCGCTGGTCATTTTCTTCCACGGGGCGGGGGAGCGCGGCACGGACAACCGGGCACAACTGGTGCACTGCGTCACGACCTTCGCCAAGCCCGACGTGCGGGCGAAGCACCAGTGCTTCGTCATCGCGCCGCAGTGCCCGCCGAACCAGAAGTGGGTTGAAATGGACTGGGGCGGCCTGAAGGGCGAGATGCCCAAGGAACCGTCGCCAGGAATGCGCAAGGCCCTGGAACTTATCGCGGCCCTGCAGAAGGAGTTCGGCATCGACGCCAGGCGCCTCTACGTCTCGGGCATCTCGATGGGCGGCTATGCGACGTGGGATGTCCTCTGCCGCAAGCCCGAGATGTTTGCGGCCGCCGTCCCGATCTGCGGCGGCGGAGACCCGACCAAGGCCGCCCAGATGGCCAAGGTCCCCGTATGGGCGTTTCACTCGGATGACGACAAGGCCGTCAAGGTCGAGCGCACCCGCGCCATGATCCAGGCGATGAAAGACGCCGGCGGCAGCCCGAAGTACACTGAGTACACGGGCCTGGGGCACAATTCCTGGGCCAAGGCGTACTCTGATCCCGACCTGCAGCCGTGGCACCCGCATAATCAAGGTTGATGCACTGCTAGCGTCGGAGGACAAGCATGCTCATCGGCCAGCCGCTTATCGACGAGGTCAACGCCACCGTTCTCGGCCCCGGCGAGTGCGCGTTCTGGTGGCTGGGGCAACTCAGTTACATCCTGAAACTGGCCGACAAGGTGCTTTACCTGGACCCGTACCTTTCGCCGAGCAAGGCGCGCACGACGCCGCCCCTGCTTAAGCCCTCGGAGGTGACCGACGCGGCCGTCATCACGGGGAGCCACGACCACGGGGACCACATCGACCGGCCGGTGTGGCCGGCGCTGGCGTCGCCGCAGGCGAAGTTCGTCGTGCCGGCGCTCCTGGCGGCGAAACTGGCGGCGTCCCTTAAGATTCCGGAGGACCGTTTCGTCGGCCTCGACGACGGCCAAAGCGCCGAGGTCGCGGGCATCAAGATCACCGGCGTGGCCGCGGCCCACGAGTTTCTGGACCAGGACGCCGCCACGGGCAGGCACCCGTACCTGGGTTTCGTGATCGAGGGCAACGGCTGCCGCGTCTATCACGCGGGCGACACGTGCAAGTACGAGGGCCTTGAGTCGCGCCTGAAGAAGTACGGCGGCCTGGACGTGGCATTCCTGCCCATAAACGGCCGCGATGCGCCGCGGCTGCGCTCCGGCTGCATCGGCAACATGACGTTCCAGGAAGCGGTGGACCTGGCCGGGGCCGTCGGCGTGCGGCTGGCGGTCCCGTCGCACTGGGACATGTTCAAGGACAACAGCGAAGACCCGCGGAAGTTCGCCGACTACATGAGCGTGAAGTTCCCGCGAGTGCGGACGCTGGTCCCCAAGCACGGCGAGCGCGTGACTTGGCGGGCCGAGGGATGCCCGGCGGAAAAGCCACCCGCGAAATAACCGCGCTGCCCACGATCAGGTCCGCGGCACGGCGACCCGCGGCTCTCCGGCGGCCGGGACAAGGCCATCGAAGAGGTCCCAGCGGCCCGGTCGTTGGTAGGGATGATGATCCTCCTGAAACTTGCACGATGCCACGGCAACCCCGGACTTTCCGGAACCTGTCAACGCAAAGTAGAAACGTCCGGTTTTCCGCAAAGTAGAACTGTCCTCTTTTCGAAGCCTTGGCGCCAGGGGTGATCAGCGGCGGGGCGGCGGGGGGCCGCGGCCGAAGAGTCCCTGGGTAACTCGTAGGACGCG
>JAPLMO010000379.1 GCA_026386995.1 Planctomycetota bacterium
TTACCGGTGCCATCACCTTCAGCCGGTCCCGCTCTTGCTGGCTCATCTCGATCCGGTCCTTGTTCATCCGCTTCCCTTAGCCCCCAAGAAGCGGACATTTCTACTGGGTCTGGACCGGACATTACTACTGGGTCACGACAAAAGTGGAAAATGGTTGTTGACAGCGAAAATAAATTCGCTACAATGCCTTGTTTAATAGTTCTGGAAATCGGCCCTGCGGGGTACGAGGCCGGGATAAGGGCTGCCGAGTGGCACGCCCGATGTCGGCTCTGCTGAGTGCACCGGCCGGGAGCCGATACAAAAGAAGGCCGGCTGAAAAGGAGTTGTACCGTGGCAAAGGGTAAAGTGAAGTGGTTCAATGACCAGAAGGGTTTCGGCTTCATTGAACAGGAAAACGGCACGGACGTGTTCGTCCACCACACCAGCATCCAAGCCGAAGGCTTCAAGACGCTGGCTGAGGGGGAAGCGGTCGAGTTTGACGTGACCCAGGGCCCGAAGGGCCCGAAGGCGGAAAACGTCAAGCGCCTCCAGGCGTAACAACTTTTCCAACAGGAGCCCCCGGTTCTTCAATGAGCCGGGGGCTTTTTTCATGCGCGGCGGACGCTGCGCGTCGATTACGGCCCGATGACCGAGTAAACGATGTCCTTCATGACCCCCTCCTTGGCCAGCCGCGCCAGGACGGGGTCCAGTTCGCTCGGCGACCCTGCCAGAAAGTACGTGTACACGCCGCGCTCCTCGCGCACGAGTTCGCACGTGAGGAACGTTTCGCGCCCGGCCACGTCGGGCGGCGCCAGGCGACGCGTCACGCGCGCCAGGGCGCTCTTGCGAAGGCTTTCCGATTCGTACGGGTGCTCCTCCAGCGACGTGACCTTCGAGAGCCTGCTCACGACCCGCACGATCTCGTTCTTCTCGTCCTCGGTGCACCAGAACGTCGTGACGACCGCGCCGCCGGGCCCGCCGGGGAAAGCCGTGCCGTGGCCGACCACGGTTTCGATCGAGATGCCCCGGTTAGAGAACGCCGACGCGATGCTCGTCAGCGCCCCCGCGCGGTCCGCCACGCCGACGCGGAAGACCCAGTGTTTCTTCTCTTTCCCTTCAGCCATGAACCTTGCTCCTTCCCGCGTCCATCCGCTCGCGCGCGATGCTGCATAGGGCGATGGACTGAAGTTTGGTCTCCACGTTGTCCGCCCGCGACAGAATCACGTACGGCACCTGGACGCCCACGGTGATCCCGGCGAACGTGCCCAGGCCGTATTTCACGATCTCCATGATGACCTTGTAGAGGATATTGGCGGAGTCCAACCCGGGACAGACAAGAATGTCGGCCTTGCCGGCGACCTCCGCGGCCGCGCCCGCCAGGGCCGTGTCCTTCAGGAGCACCGATTCCTGGCTCACGGCGAGGTCGAACGAGAAGGGGCCGTAAACGACGGCGTTCTCCCACGGGCGCTCCGACAGCGTCTTGGCCAGGGTCGTCGAGGGCAGCGACTCGATGATCTTCTCGTTGGCCGATAAGAGCGCGACGCGCGGCCGCGGGATGCCCATGATGCATCGGGCCACGTCGACGGCGTTCTCGATCAGGCCCGTCATGCGCTCCAGGTTGCAGACGGTCGTTACGCCAGGGTCCGTCAGGAGCATCGGCCGCCCGCCCGCGATGGGCGCGGCATCGAACATCGTGACGAGGCTGATGGTTTTGCGGACGGCGATTTTCAGCACCGCCCGGTTAAGGATAGGCGTGGAGATGTCGCCCTTGAGGATGATGTCGGCCTCGCCGCGCTGCACGCACTCGATCGTGCGGGCGGCGGTGTCCTCCGGGCCGGCCGTGGCGATGATGTCCTCGTCCGCCAGGGGAATGCCGACGCTGCCGGCCGCGCGGCGGATGCCGGCCTCGTCGCCCACGAGGATGCACCGCGCGACGATGCCGTGGTCGCGGGCCGACTCCACCAGGCGCAGGTCGTCCTCGCGGTCGCCGCCGGGGATGATGACCGTCCGCGGCGGCAGGCCCCCCGCGACGAGCACGAGGTCCGACACGGCTTCGATGCGCGGCACATCCTGGCCCGCAGGGCCGACATTGTGCGTCACTTGAGCGTTCCTCCCGACGGCAGTACCTTATCTTAGGTCCCCCGCACGGGGGTGTCCAGCGTTTGTGAGCGCCATTTGCATCGCGGCGCTCCTTCGCGGTTTGCTTTTGCGGGGCCTTATGTTAGGATACGCTTCGCCGTGGAGCGGTTCGCCGCAGCGGCCCCTTCGCGTTCTTCAGGGAGGCAGTATGTCGCCGGAGTACATCGAGCAACTTATCCGCGAGAACGTCTTCTGGGCCTACGTCGCCGTGTTCGTTCTGACCTGCCTGGAGGGCGAGACGATCATGGTCCTGGCGGGCATTGCCGCCAAGCAGGGCCTTCTTGAACTGCCGTGGGTCATCGTGCTGGGCTTCGCGGGGAGCCTGACGGGCGACCAGACCATCTTCTTCATCAGCCGCATGTGGGGCAAACGCATCCTGGCCCGCTTTCCGTGGCTGTACCTCAGGATGGAGAAGGTCGGCCGCATCTTGGAGCGCCACGGGACGTGGTACCTCGTGAGTTTCCGGTTCTTCTACGGCCTGCGGAATCCCACGCCGTTCGTGGTGGGCCTGAGTTCGATTCCGACGCGGAAGTTCGTCTTTCTGAACGTCACAGGGGCCATCATCTGGGCCATTACGCTCGGTTTTATGGGATACCTCCTCGGGGCGCTGGCCGAGAGCGTCCTGTCGCACGGCAAGTGGGCTATCCTGGGGGTGGCCGTCCTCGGCGTGGCCATCTGGGCCGTGCGGCACCTTCTGCTGACGCGCGCCCGCCACAAAGCCAAGGTTGAGCACAAGATTCCGCCCGATGTGCCTGCGCCCGAGCCGCCGCACCTATAAGAGGTTTTTCGCGGCGGGTACGGAGACCCGCCGCGCAAATAAATAGCGACGTTGTGCTGTCGTGCTAAGAGACCTTCGCCACCGAGTTAAGCGACCCGTGCGGGTTCGGGGCCACGTCGCCGTTTTCCCGGTCGGTCGCCCACTGGCCGTCGACGATGAACTTGTACTGGTACGTGCCGGCCGGCAACTTTACTTCAACGGCGTAGCGGCCGTCTTTCTGCTTCTTCATCACGACAGGCTGCCAGTTGTTGAAGTCCCCGACGAGCGAGACTTCCTTCGTGCCCGCGGCCGGCAGCACGCTGAACCGGACGTAACCCTTCTTCTTGGCTTTCTGGAGCATCGCCGCATCCCTCCCCTGGGGTCTTTTCTGGAGAAGGCCCCGGTGTCCCCGGCGACCGGGAGCCTTGGCGTGGATTATACCTTGGGCATATCACGCGGGCAACTTGTTACGCTTTTGTTTGCATGTGCCGCCGCGCGTGGGCACAATAAGTGTAACGACTTTGGCACCCCCATGCGAGGCAAGAAGCCCATGATCGACCTTCGTAGCGACACCGTCACCCGCCCCACGTCGGCGATGCGCCGAGCCATGGCCGAGGCCGCTGTCGGCGACGACGTCCTCGGCGATGACCCGACCGTCAACGCCCTCGAGCGCCGCACCGCCGAGGTCCTCGGCCAAGAGGCCGCCGTCTACATGCCCTCCGGCACGATGACCAACCAGGTGGCCATCCGCGCCCACACCGAGCCGGGCGACGAGATCATCCTGGAGGCCGTCGCCCACTCGTACTTCTTCGAGTGCGGCGGGCCGGCGGCCCTCTCGGGCGTCTCCTGCCGCCTGCTCGCGGGCGAGCGCGGCATCTTCACCGCCGACCAGGTCCGGGCCGCCATACGGCCGCGCAACTATCATTACCCGGTCTCGAAACTCATCTGCGTCGAGAACACGCACAATCGCGGCGGCGGAAGCATCTGGCCCATCGAGCGGATCGCCGAGGTCGCACGGGTTGCACGCGAGGCCGGCATGGCGATGCACATGGACGGGGCGCGACTCTGGAACGCCTCGGTTGCCACGGGCACCCCGGAGCGCCAGTACGCGAAGTTCTTCGACAGCGTGAGCGTGTGTTTC
>JAPLMO010000514.1 GCA_026386995.1 Planctomycetota bacterium
CATCGTCTGGGTCATCGAAGAAGGCACCCACGTCAAGCAGGGCGACAAACTCATCGAGTTGGATTCGGCCGACCTCCAGGAACGCCTCCGCACGCAGGACATGGTCTATAAGACCGCCAAGGCCGTCTTCGAGAAGGCCGAAAAGACCTTCCTCATCACGCAGAGCCAGAGGGAGAGCCTCCTGTCGGTGGCGGCGCTGACGGTCAAGTTCGGCCTGATGGATTTCCGCAAATACCTGGGCAGTGATCTGGCTGACCGCGTGGTGGCGCAGGAAGGCAAGGCGGCCTTCGACTCGCTGATGAAAGACCCGGTCCTGGGCGGCGCAGCCCTCCAGCAGAAACGTAAACTCACGAGCGCCATCAGCCTGGCCGACGAGGAACTCTCACGAGCCGCCAACAAGGTCGAGTGGACCCGGACCCTGAAGGAAAAAGGCTACGTCACCGGCAGCGAACTCCAGGCCGACGAACTCGCTTGGAAACGCCAGCAGGTCCTCCTGGAGGAGGCCAAGACGGCCCTGGACCTCTTCCAGGTGTACGAATTCCCGAAGGCCGCCGAGAAGGCCTACACCGACTGGCTTGAGGCCAAACGTGAGTACGATCGCGTCAACGCCCGCACCGCCAGCGAACTGGCGAGCGCCGGCGCCACTCGCGACAACAACAAGGACGCCCTCGCCCTGGAAGAGACGCGCCTCCAGAAAATCCAGGACCAGTTGGCCAAGTGCACTATCACCGCCCCGCAGCCGGGCATGGTGGTGTACGACACGAGCGGCGGGCGGTCTGACCGCGTCATCGCCATCGAGCCGGGCGCGACCGTCCGCCACCAGCAGAACCTCATCAAGTTGCCCGACATGTCGGAGATGGTCGTCAAGGTCAAGTTGCACGAGTCGGTCGTCAAGCAGGCCGTCGGCGAGGCCCCCGCCTACATCACCATCGACGCCCTCCCGAAAGACCGCCTGACCGGCAAGGTCACCAAGATCGCCGTCATGCCCGACCGCAGCCAGTGGTGGCTGAACCCTGGCCTGAAGACCTACGTCACGGAAATCACGCTCGACCGGACGCCCGAAGGCCTCAAGCCCGGCATGAGCGCCCAGGTGGAAGTCCTGGTCGACACGCGCGGCGACGTCCTCCAGGTGCCCGTGTCGGCGGTGTTCGTGGACCAGGGGTTCCAGGTCGCCTACGTCAAAACGCCGACGGGCGTCGAGACCCGCCGCATCGAGGTCGGCCTCTCGAACGACCGCATGGTCGAGATCGCCAAGGGACTGACCGAAAACGAAGAGGTGTATCTCTTCAAGCCCTCGGGCGCCGAGGAACTGAAGGTCACGGAAGAGGAGAAGAAGGCCAACCAGGAGGCCGACTGGAAGAAGGCCGCCGAAAACGCGGCGCGCATAAAGCCGGCCGCCCTGGAACCGCCCGATGGGCCGCCCGGCAACGGCAAAGACCGGTCCGGCGACAAAGGCGGCAAGCCGCCCGTTGACAGCGACCGTTCCCGATCCGGCGGCGACCGTTCCGGCCGCGCGCCCAGGACCGAGAAGCCCGCGGCCTCCCCTGCCGCACCTACCGCCGCTGTGCCCGCCGCCGCTGCGCCCGCCGTGGCTGCACCTGCCGAACGAGGCAAGCGGACATGAGCCTGGCGGAACTCGTCAACCTTCGCAAGGTGTACCAGATGGCGGCCGGCGTCGAGGTCGTCGCCCTCCGCGACGTCAGCCTCACCATCAAGGAAGGCGAGTACCTGGCCATCATGGGTCCCTCGGGCTCCGGCAAGAG
>JAPLMO010000351.1 GCA_026386995.1 Planctomycetota bacterium
GTCCAACACGCCCTGGGGCACGCCGGAGTACCTGTGGGAGTCGCAGGTGGAGCGGTTTCGCTTGGCGCCGCATTTTCCCGTGCGGTGTTTCAGTTCGGTGGTCGGGTTCCAGAAGCCCGACCGGCGGATCTTCGAGGTGGCCTTAGGGCGGCTCGGCGTACCGGCCGCGCACACCCTCTTTGTAGGCAATGATCCGCAGGCCGACGTGGCCGGCGCCGCCGGCGCCGGCATGCGCACCGCCTACATTCGTCGCGGCCTTCCTCCGCTCAAGACCGATCCGCCCGCCGACCTCTGCATCGACACGCTGACCGAACTGCTCGACCGCCTGCCCGGCCCCGGCAAAAAGGATTGAAACTTCCCCTCGCGGCTCTTACCATACCGCCGTTTCATACTGGTAGCCTGTCACGATTGAATCTGTGGGTGCCACGGCTGCGCAGTTTGCAGCCGTGTATCCCTGCCGGCGACCACGGCTGCACAAGGCGCAGCCGTGGCACCCATATAATCAAAGTTGACGGACCACTAGCCGACTCGGCTTTCACTGGGAAAGGGCGGCATGACGCACGATGTTACCTTAATCCTGGGCGACGGCACGGGGCCGGAACTCGCCGCCGTCGCCCGCGACGTTATTGACGCCACCGGCGTCCAGATCCGGTGGGACCCACAGGAAGCGGGCGTGGACTGCCTGGCCAGGCACGGGACCCCACTGCCCGAGTCGCTGAATGCCAGTATCCGCCGCACACACGTCGCCCTGAAGGCCCCTATCACGACGCCCGTCGGCACGGGCTTCCGTAGCGTCAACGTGCACCTGAGGCAGGCGTTCGGCCTGTACGCGTGCCTGAGACCGTGCAAGACCTATCGCGGCGTCCGCAGCCGCTACGACAACATCAACCTGGTGGTCGTCCGCGAGAACACCGAGGACCTGTACGCGGGCATCGAGTTTCAGCGCGGGACGGACGCCCTGCGCGCCGTCTATGCCGCCCTCAACCAGGCGAGCGCCAGGAAGATCGCCACGCCGCCCGAGACGACCGGCCTCAGCATCAAGCCGATCAGCGTCGAGGGGACCCAGCGCATCCACTGCTTCGCCTTCGAGTACGCCCGCACGCACGGCCGCAAGAAGGTCACCAGCGTCCACAAGGCCAACATCATGAAGTTCTCCGACGGCCTCTGGCTGGAGGTGGCCCGCGAGACCGCCAAGGCGTACCCCGACATCGAGTTCGAGGACCGCATCGTCGACAACATGTGCATGCAACTCGTGCAGAAGCCCGAACTGTACGACGTGCTGGTCCTGCCGAACCTCTACGGCGATATCCTGAGCGACCTGTGCGCGGGCCTGGTGGGCGGCCTGGGCGTCGCGCCGGGGGCGAATATCGGCCCCGACACGGCCATCTTCGAGGCCACGCACGGCTCCGCCCCGAAATACAAGGGCCAGAACAAGGTCAACCCGACAGCCGTCATCCTGTCGGGCGCGTTGATGCTGGAGCATCTCGGCGAGAAAGAGGCCGCGCGGCGGCTGGAGCAGGCCGTCGCCGCTGTAATCGCCGAAGGCAAGTTCGTTACCTACGACCTGAAGCCGAGCCGCGACGACCCGACGGCCGTCGGCACTCGCGAAATGGGTCAGGCAATCATCCGCGAGTTGGCTCGGCGCTGAGGCCACGTTGCCAAAGCCGGCGCCAGACATGACCACGCATCGATCCACCTCTTCGGGTTCTTCGACCCGACATCGGGAGGCGTGGCTTGCCATCGTCTCCGGCGAGCGCCGCGGCCCCGCAGCCGCCCTGGCCCGAGGCGGGCTGGCGCTACTGGCGGGCCTCTATCGCGCCGCTCTTGCCCTCCGCGACATCTGGTTCCGCCTGCCGGGCGCTGCCAGGCGGGCCTCGCGCCCCGTGGTCAGCGTCGGCAATCTTACGGTCGGCGGGACGGGCAAGACCCCGATGGTCGCCTACCTGGCGCGGCTGGTCGGCGAAATGGGCGGCCGGCCCGTGATCCTGAGCCGCGGCTACGGCGCCGCCTCGGGCGGACCGAACGAGGAGGCGATCGAACTGGCGCGGCTCTGCCCCGGCGTCCCGCACCTTCAGAACCCCGACCGCCTGGCGGCGCTGGAGGGCTGGATCGCCGGCAACCCGTGCGACGTGGCGATCTTGGACGACGGGTTCCAGCACCGCCGCCTGGCCCGTAATCTGGACATCGTTCTGGTCGACGCGCTGCGGCCGTTCGGGTTCGGCCACCTGCTGCCGCGCGGCCTTCTGCGTGAGCCGCTTTCGGCCCTCCGGCGGGCCGACATGATTGTGATTACGCGTGCCGAACTTGTCACGCCGGAAGGCGTCAAACTCCTGAAGCAGACGATTGCGGCCCACGTGCGGCCGGGCACGCCGCTCCTGCTGGCCCGGCACGCACCCGCCGGCCTCCTCATGGCCGACGGCTCGCGCCGCGACGCCGCCTCGCTCAAGGGGCAAGACATCGCCGCCGCCTGCGCCCCGGCACGCCCATCCTCCTAGCCGAGCACCAGCCCACCGGCCTCTTGGCCGCCGATGACTCAAGCCGCCCACTCGACCGCCTCGCCGGCGCAGACGTGGCCGCGGCCTGCGGCATCGGCAACCCCGAGGCCTTCCGCCTTACGCTGGAAAGGGGCGGCGCGCGGGTCCGCCTCTTTGACGCTTTTGCGGACCACCACGCCTACACGGCGGCCGATCTGGACCGACTCCTCCGCACGGCCGAGGCCGCGGGCCTTAAGACGCTAGTGACAACCGGCAAAGATTATGTAAAATGGCAGCCGCTTCTGACCGGCAGGCGGTCGCCGCCCCCGGTCGAAGTGGCCGCGTTGGAGATAACGCTGCAAGTTCTGGAGGGCGAAGAGACTTTGCGCCGCGAGATGGAAGCCCTCCTGCATCGCTGAGTTGCGTCGTGTTGTTTGGTTAGCCACGCACCTTAGGACGCGAGTCGTTTGGTTAGCCGCCCACCTTAGGGCGCGAGTCGTTTGGTTAGCCGCCCACCTTAGGGCGCGAGTCGTTTGGTTAGCCGCCCACCTTAGGGCGCGAGTCGTTTGGTTAGCCGCCCATCTTGATGGGCGCGTGTTTTACTTTTTCGGAGGGCAGGCATGCGCCGGCACAAAACGTATCCGCCGATCGACCTTTCGGCCCTGCGGCTGATGCCCATCGCCGAGCGGCAGCACAAGGTCCGCCTGGAGGACCTGGCCGTGCCCGCCGCGCCCGAGGCCGGCATGGCCGAGTTCTTCGAGTCGCTGCCCTCGACGCCCGTGACGAGCGGCTTAAGGGACCTCGCCCACGCCATCGCCGAGGCCGCCAGGAAGGACGCCCCCGT
>JAPLMO010000431.1 GCA_026386995.1 Planctomycetota bacterium
GGGCCTCGGTCTCGGGGACGCGCTGGACGCGGTGGCCGCCCGACTCGAACTGGAGGCGCTTGTAGACGTCGGGCCCCTCAAACGCCAGGACGACTTCGCGGAAACCGCCCAGGTTGGTGCCGGAGGCGTTGAGGGTCTCGCGCTTCCAGCCCTTGGCGTCGGAGTAGCGGCAGTACATCTGGAAAAGGTCGTGTGCGAAGAGGGCGGCCTCGTCGCCGCCGGTGCCCGCGCGGATTTCGAGGATGACGCGTGTGGCGTCGACGCCTTCCTCGCGGTCGAGAAGTCGCTGCTGGATGCCCTCCAGAAGGCGCCGCTCGATGTCGCCCTGGACCTCGATTTCGGTCCGCGCAAGGCCGCGGAGGCCCTCATCGTCGGCCTCGTTCTTCAGGAGTTCCTCGGCATCGCGGCGGGCTTCGCGCGCGGCCCGCCACTTGCGGTACGGATCGACGATCTGCATCAACTGGCCGCGCTCGCGCATAAGCGTGGCCATCTTGGCGGGCTCGCGGGCCACTTCGGGCAGCGACACGAGCGTTTCGATCTCTTGGACGCGTTTATCGAGTTGTCCGAGGCGTGCCGCAAGGGTCCGCGGCGCCTTGGGTTGGTTCTCGGCCATGGCTTACTCCGTAAGTGAGGCTTGCTGCGGCCTCGGTATACCCCGCGGCTCCCGCCGCGGGCTCGAACCGCGGGCTCGAACGGCACAAAAAGGAAGGGCGAAGGTCGCCCCGCGCGCACCCTTCGCCCCGATGATTGCTGCGGCACTAATACGCGTATGTTTGTTCGCCGCTCCTCATTACGCAGTATTGTACCGGCCGGCGGGCATTTCGCAAGGGGGCACGGCGATTAGGTTTGAACCGGCCGCTACAGGTCGGCCATAATGGAGCCGTCACAGCGGAGGCAACACAATGGCCAAGAAGAAACCGGTCGCGGCGAAAGCAAAGGAATCGCACGAGGCCCGCGCCAATCGCGCGAAAGAGATCACCCGGCGGCTCATCCGCCAGTACCCAGACGCCAAGTGCCGCCTGAACTTCTCAACGCCGTTTGAACGGCTCGTCGCCACCATCCTCTCGGCCCCGTGCACCGACGACATGGTCAACAAGGTCACGGCGGAACTTTTCCCTCGCGCCCGTACACCCGAGGACTTCGCAAGGATGCCGCTACCGGAACTCGAGCAGGCCGTCCGCTCGACGGGGTTCTTCCGCAACAAGGCCAAGAGCGTCAAGAACATGAGCGCGATGCTCCTGGCGGAGTTCGGCGGCAGAGTGCCGCACGAGATGGAGGACTTCGTGAAACTCCCCGGCGTGGCCCGCAAGACCGCCAACGTGGTCCGGGCTGTGGCATACGGCCTGCCGGCGATCATCACCGACACGCATTTCATCCGCCTCTCGCAGCGCATGGGCCTGACGGAAAACGAGCGGCCCGAGAAGATCGAGGCGGACGTCCGCGCACTGCTGCCGCAGAACATGTGGTCGCGATTCAGCCACGCGATGCTCTTTCACGGGCGGGCGGTGTGCGTCGCCAGGAAACCCGCGTGCGACAAGTGCGTGGTGAATGACCTCTGCCCGTCGGCGTTCAAGTTTCCGCATTTCCAGAAGGCGGGCGCAAAGGGCTGTTAGCGAGTTCGAGAATTCAAGCGTGAGCCGCTCTCGGATTGTAGCGCGGGGGTTTATCCCCCGCGCTGTCCTACGCGGGGCACAAGGCCCCGCGCTACAGCGCGAAGCGTCGCCAAAATCCTTGCTTTTCCCGGCCAAATCCCGATAATTTGAAGACAGGAACCTCTCTTAAAGGGGACCGGCCATGAAACTCAAGTGGGCCTTCAGCAGCGCCAGCGTCATGAAACTCGGCTGGGACGACGAGTTGAAACTCTGGAAGAAGCACAAGTGGAAGGCCGTCGAACTCTGGTTCGACAAGATCAAGGCCTGCATGGAGACCGGCCGCACGTGCGCCGAACTCGGAAGCCAGATGCACGATGCCGGGATCACGCCCATCGGCGTCTCGCCCGCGGTCGTCTGGACCACCTCGACCGGCCACGACCCGAAGCACGAGATGGGGGAACTCACGGAACGCATGAACGTGACGCTCGCCCTCGGGGCGCCGGCCCTGACGATCGTCGTCCTGGGCAAGCGCGGCAGCGACGCGACGACCGAGTACGACCGCCTGGCCGACAAACTTCGCAGGATTGCCGACATGGCCGGCCAGAAGGGCCTGCGCCTGAACCTGGAGTTCCTGGGCGGCCTGCCCATCAACGGCACGATGGGCTCGTGCATCGACCTTGTGCAGAAAGTGGACCACCCGGCCCTCGGCATGCTTCTGGACCTCTACCACTATTACACCAGCGCCAGCCACATTGAGGAACTCGACCGGCTGCCGAAAGACAAACTTTTCCTCGTCCACGTTGACGACGCCCAGAACCGCCCCATGGAGGTCCTGGGCTGCGAGCACCGCTGCTTCCCCGGCGAAGGGCGGATTGACGTGCCGGGGCTGCTCGCCGAAATCTGCCAACGGACGAATTACAAGGGCTACTTCAGCCTCGAATTGTACGACAAAGAGGTCTGGGAACTGCCCCCGCAGCAGGTTTTCAAGCGCGCGGCCGAAAGCGTCAAGGCCGTTGAGAAAGGCCTGCGCAGCAAGGGTGCGAAGAAGAAATGAGGCCGAAGTTGACATCCGCCCGGGACGCGGTATAATCTTCACATTCATGACCCGGTGCGGGTGTGCACTGTCGGACCGAGTAGAAACTCTGGGGGCGTAGCTCAGTTGGGAGAGCGCCTGGATGGCATCCAGGAGGTCATGGGTTCGAACCCCTTCGCCTCCACCAGAAAGTCGAAGGAGGGAAGGCCTCGGGCCTTCCCTCCTTTTGTTTTCATCCACGCCGCCGCCGCTTAACCCGGCCAGCCATCGTCCCGACGCCGTTTCAGCACCACCACGGTCCGAATGACAGGCAGGCCCACGAAGACGATCCCTCCCAGCAGCGCCAGGTCGTACAGACCGCAGGCCACCGTCGTCCCAACGATTGCGGCGGCGATCCC
>JAPLMO010000503.1 GCA_026386995.1 Planctomycetota bacterium
GGTCTCCTTGTCCTTGCGGACGTTGCCAAGGGCTCGATCTTCAGCCCCTCGTCGCCCAGGCCGACTTTGATGTTGAAGCCGAAGACACCGCAGAGTTTGTCGTCCTTGCCGCGGATCTCGCCGGTCTTGCGGAGTTCGTCGCCCGTTTCGGCGAGTTCGCCGAGTTTCTCCAAGAGGGTTCCGAGACCCCCAAAGAATCCGCTCAGCCCCATGACTCCCTCCTCCGTCGCGACCTTCCTGCTCTGACGCTTCGCCATGACTGTTGCCTCCTAGACTATGCCAAGACCGTAGTCCCTGACTTTCTTGTGGATGTTTTTGTAGTCGATTCGGAGCAACCGTGCGGCCTCCGCCTTGTTCCAGCTCGTCTGCGTGAGCACTTGGATGAGGATCTGCCGCTCCACGCGTATGACGGCGCGGCGGACCATCTCCTTGAAAGGGACGCTGCCGTCGAAACTCTCGGCCAGTTCGCCAGGCCCGAGTCCGCCGGCGTCAGGAGGCGGGTCCAGGAGGACCAGATGCAAAGTCTCGATACGGCTGTCGGCCAGGAGCACCGCGCGCCGGACGACGTTGCGCAGTTCCCGAACATTCCCCGGCCATCGGTAGGCCAGGAGCATCTGGAGAGCCGCCTCCGAAAACCCAAGAACGCCCTTCTTCAGTTCGCGGTTCGCGAGTTCGCGGAACTGCGTTGCCAGGGGGACGATGTCGCCGCAGCGCTCACGCAGGGGCGGAACGACGATGCTGAACTCGTTCAGCCGGTGGTAAAGGTCGCGACGGAAGGCGCCGGCGCGGACCAGCGAGGCCAGATCATGGTTCGTGGCGGCGATGATGCGGATGTCGGCCGCGAGCGGCCGCACGCCGCCGATCCGCCAGATTTGCTTGTCCTGGAGGGCCCTTAGGAGTTTCGGCTGCACGTCGAGCGGCAGGTTCGAGATCTCATCTAGGAACAACGTGCCGCCCGAGGCCACCTCGAACTTGCCCGGCCGGCACCGATCGGCCCCCGTGAAGGAGCCCTTCTCGTGCCCGAATAACTCCCCTTCGACCAGCGACGCGGGAATCGAGCCGCCGTCCACCGGGACGAACGGCCCCGACGCGCGGGGGCTCATCCGGTGGATCGCCCTGGCCACGACTTCCTTTCCGGCGCCGGTCTCCCCGGTGATCAGCACCGTGAAGTCCGTGGGGGCGACCCGCTGCATCTCGGCGAAGACCTGTCGCATCGGCTCGCTTGACCCCACCGTGTTCCGGGCCAAAGCGTCCGCCTGCACGCAAGTGGTGATTTCGCCGCCAGCCAGCGCCTCGCAACTGCCCGCCAGGCCCATGGAACCCCCTTGGTGTCCCTCACGTCTGCGCATGTAAAGACGTCTTGATGAAAAAGAAAGGTTGCGTGCGAGGGGAACCTGCGAGAAATGAAAGGGGCCTGCCAGACAACTGGCAAAAGAAAAACTCCGCGGCGTTGCGACCGGCGATCCGGCCGTACACTAGCCCATCCCAGTTCTCTAATCCCACTGCGCGTCTTTTTTATCGGCTGTGCGCCGAAGAGACTTGAAACATTCTGCAGGAATCTTTGCGCCGCGGGCGGAGAAGAACTCCACGCCTGTGTGCTCAGCGGATGACCTCGATGTCCGGCGGCAGCCGGCCGGCGAGCGAATGCAGCATCCCCAGGAAGGTGAGGCCGGTCTCCCCCGGCTGGAGTGTTTCGGCGATCCGCGCGCCGATGTACCGGTCGCGTTTCTCAAGAATGGCCTTGCCGAGCGCGCCCCGGCGTGCGGCCGCATCGGGCGATTCCCTCCGGTCCGACGCCACCAGAAACTCGCGAGCCAGGTTGTATTCCTCCAGCAGGAGATCGGGGGATTCCGTGCCCGTGATCCGGGCGCCCTTCTCCATCAGGTCCACGAGGAGCCGGTGGTTCTGGCTGCCGGCCCGCGCCAGGTCCCGGACGATCTGTGCCTCGTGGCCGCAGTGCGGCAGGCCGTCCTGGTACAGCCGGACTCTGCTGTAATCGAGATGCGTCCTTTTGATCCTCGCGCGGATCTCCAGCCAGAGCCGGTCGATGTCGGCGACGTGCTTCGCCCACTTGGCGCGGCCCATCTTCCGAACGTACAAGTTCCTCACCGGCTCGGCCATGTTCCCCAGGTCGGCCTGGGTGTGGATGATTGGAATCCAGATCAGCCGTCTTCGGAACTCGCGCGGCATGGCACCCGCCCTCATGGCAACCCCCGGCAGCCACGGTATCGGCGCGCGCGGTCTGTTTCAATCAAGAATATCTGCGCCGACTTCGTGGTCCCGTCGGGCCTCAGTTTGGACTTCCTGGAGGCATCGTGCGTTGGCCGCAGCCAGCGAGCCGCCGAGGAACTGCCGACGACTGACACGCTTGGACTCCGACATACTGTTGCCTCCTTGAGTTTTCCTGAGCGGGGCGCGGATCATGTTGCCCGCCGCGTCGTAGGCCGAGAGACCTGGAAACAGGGAAGCGTCCCCCTCGCCCCACGTTGCCACATTATTATCAGGCTTCCTGGACAACCTCCATGCCGAGGGCCTTGCCGAACTCCATGAGCGGTTCCTTCACGTCGCCGTACACAGTCACCCGATGCCAATCGAAACGGTCCCACTCGTGGAA
>JAPLMO010000096.1 GCA_026386995.1 Planctomycetota bacterium
ACCGAGGTTGTGGCGACGACGCCGTTCTCGGATACCCTACCCTGTGCCTTCGGGCATGAATAGCAGACGGACACCCACACCCCGTCTACTTCCGTGAGCCGAACCCTTGACGGCGGGCCTCATAGCAGACTGACGCACTACGACAGCACGGGTATTTCGCTTGCCAAGAGTGCGAAAATGGAGATAATCTGCGCACATGGCGTCAGCGTATGGAACGGGCAAACGCCCTTATGGGCAGTTACATGAAAGTGAGACAGAAATGGCAAGAAGATCTGAATCGTATGAACTGGCTTGCGGATTCGGCCTTCTCTCGGACGCAACGCGTCTGGGCATCCTGAAGATGCTTACGACCGGCCCTAAGAACCTTGCCGCGCTGTGCAAGGGTCTGCGTGCGAAGCAGGCCACGGTAAGCCATCACATCGGCCTTCTCAGGCTGGGGCGCCTGGTGATCGGCACCCGCAAGGGCAAGTCGATGATCTACGTGTGCGACGCGGCTGCCATTAAGACACTGGCCGTCGCGATCCCGAAACTGACCCCCAGGAAGTGATCGTCTAGCCTGAAGGGCTGGCCGAAGACGCCTTGGCGGTTGCCAACGGCATACCGCTACGCTCTTTGTCTGCCCCGCTCTTCACATATTGGCAAAGAAAGAGATAAAGGCCAAGTGTCGACGCTCTCATCACCTCGCTGCGATTGGCCTTCGCTCCAGAATCCGTCTTCTGATCGTCGCAGATAACACCCGTCACTCACCCTGCAGATCCCTGACGGAGTTTCCGGGACGCACAAGTAGTGTTTCACATCCTCAACTCGATCGTCGTCTCGCCGTTCTCGGCGATCTTGACCTCCTGTATCGTCGTCTTTCCGCCGTCGGCCGGCTGTAGATGGGCCTCGTAGATCTGTCCGCCAGCCAGATCGAAGACAAAGGGCGACTCGCCCGCGCCTGCCACCACAATGCGGCCGCCAAGGCGGAGCGTCAATCGCGCGGGAGCCGGATTGCCATCCTTCAGAATGCGGAACGTCACCTTGCGGCGTGCCGTGTAAAACGCGGTCACGTCCTCGGCCGGCACGTATCCGATCGACAGGTCCCAAATCATGGGGAATGACGTCCCGGTGCGCCGCAATGACGTCGCGTAGATGCGATGTTCCGGCCTGCCCGCATCGGCCTTGGCGGCGTTGGCGCTGAACCAACCGTCGTCCAGCCGCGTCGATTCGGCGGCGCCCAGAAAACGCCACTGGCCGTCCCAAATCTCGGTCCAGGTGTGGTTGCCGCTGTGATTGGTCCAAAGCGGCGTACCCACAAGCCGGGCCGGCACGGCGACCGCCCGACAGGCGTCGACGAGCAGAATCGACAGCCCGGTGCATGAAGCGTACTTGGCGGCAGCCGACTCGTAGGGACTCTGATCCGGCTTCGGCCGCTTCGTGGCATGATACTTCACTTCGAGCTGCCGGAAGACTTCCTTGTTCAACTGCACCGCCGCCTCGCCGGGCGAGCGGCACTTTCGCGCAAGAGCGATGAACCGATCGTAGAAATCCTCGCGCCAGTCGTCGCGCCGCTCGTTGACGCTCGCGTAGGGCAGCACGTCGTTGAAAAACAATTCGTCGTGCAAGCCCGCGCCCCACGGCACTTCCGCCCGGGCCTTATAGGCGTAGTTGACTTGCCGGAGCAAGAAGTCCTTCTTCAGCGACTTCAGATCGGGCGTCGGCATGTTGGCCACGAGGAAGGCCATCGCCTCGCGACGATTCGCGGGGATTTTCCTCAACGCGGCAAGCAACTCGGCCCGGTTGTCGCCTGCGGCGGCCAGTTGCTCCTCGACCGCGGCACGGTACTTCGGCGGCACCAACGCGACGGCATCTTCCGTCTCGCCGGCGGCGCCCAGCGACGAAGCGAGAATCATGTATCCAGAGGCCACGGAGAGAACAATGTGGCGAAAGTGAATATCCGGTCTCTTCATACTGTCGATTCTCATGTCAGTCCATGCATCAGAGAAGAGGACCCCGTGCTCGCTCAACCAGGCGCCGGGGCATCTTCCCTGACGGCCGTTTTACGAAGGGATCGGTCACTTGAATCAGCCCTATGCCTCCCCCCGCCGCCCGCTCAAGCCCACATGCTAACCCAACGCTGCGCGTTGTGAGGGCATGCCGCCTTCCAGAGTTCCTGAACCCTGAACTCTATATTCTTTCTTCACCCGGTTCGCCTCGAACACGACCTTGTAACTCTTGCCTTTCTCGAACTTCCCGGCGTTCATCACCATAATGAAATTGTCGGTCACCAGCGGCGAGAACTTCTGGCCCTCCAAAACGCGAATATCCTTTACCCGGTGCGGCAGGAGCATGGCGGGCGGGCGGCCGGGCGAGCAATCGTCCGTGGCGTCGATCTGGAACGTATACGTGTTTCCCGTGACGGTCAATTTCTGACTGAACGGCAGGTTTCGCGAAGCGAGCCTCGCCTCCCAAACCGGATCGCCATAGAACGCCACCGTGTCACGATCCCACAGCAAGCCCAGGTTGTCCTTCAGCCCGGGGTCCTCCTTATTGTAACCCAACGAGGCCGCAAGCCGGCCCATCAACGACGGGTCGCGATCGATATTCCACTGGTTGAACTCCACGGCGGCCGTCTTGGGAAATCTGGTCTGCAACTCGTGGACAATGGTCTGGTTGTTGAAATAGAACGCCTCGCTCAAGGTGTAGCGGCCGGGCTCGGCGAAGAGATAGTCGCGAGTTCCCCATCCCCCGCGCCCGTACCAGGTCGAGACCACGTAGCCGATCATCTGGTCCACGCCGGCCGAGCCCATCCAGGCCAGGGCGATCGACTGCTTGTCACGAATCAGACCCATGAGGCAGTTGCCCGCCGGCAGATACACTTTTGGGTTCGGCGATTGGATGGGATACTGACGGCCCGATCGGTCCACGCCCATCAGCACGCCGTCCTTGCAACGGAATTGCCCTCGCTCGTTCGGCGGATAGCCGATCTGCCAATCGCGGTCGGTCGCATGGCCGGAGGTCAGGAACAGGTCGGGCTTCAGATCGTGGAAGACATCGACCAGCGGCTTGGCAGCGTCCTCCGGCCCTGTCTTCTCCTCGGGCCGCCCGCCGCGCTTCTTCTCGAAGTGCTTGTTGCGGCTCCCTTCGCTGTACCAGACGCCTTCGTCGAAGAGGTTTAGATCGATGCTCGTCCCAGCCGCCGCCTTCCGCACCACGAGCGGCTCGGTCGTTGTGACGATCCGCAGGGCATTGTCGGCGCTGTAGCCGGTAATGACTCCCCACAGAACGTCAGTGTATGGGTCGTCGTCCAACTTCCGCGTCAGCCGATGGACCTTGACGATGAACGTTCGGCCGGCCTCCTCGGGCTGGGCGACGAAAGCGGCATAGCGGGGGAAGATTTTGCGGAGCGGCTCTAGCGACTCATCAACGTCGCCTGAGTAGACGACCAGTTCGGCCCGATGTTTCTCGACGAGGGCCTTGACGACCTTATTCCACTGGGGATCGTCTAAGGTGCGTTTCGAGACGACGACCGCGTAGTCGCCGGCGGGCTCCGCCAAGAGCGATGGTTGTGCCGGTGCAGCGGCCAACATGAGGGAACCAAGAACCACGAGAGCATGAATGCGTAGCACGGCGAACTCTCCAAGTAAGCCGACATTCCCCATTTGCGGTGAGCCTGGAACCGATCCAGCCTCGCACGGTCACTCATTTTATCAAGGCGCCCCCTATGCCTGGCGTCCGAGCGCGTTCTCTCTGTTTGGCAGGGTCGTCAACGACCACTGTCGCACACCTGGTCGGAGTAGGGACACAGGTTGCCCCGTGCCCCCTCCACGGATCCCGGCGAGCGGAACTACCGCACCGGGCTCTTGCCTTGGATCCTGACGCCCATGCGCTGGTCAGGGTGCGGATGGTAAACACCCTTCTTTGCAGCCTGCCGTATCCTCTCCAGCTCGTTTGGCCAGTCAGGGGCGGCTCTGTGTCCGTTAGACTGGTTTTGCCGGAGAAGATTCTCCTCGGCCAGGCCCCTTCCCCTGACCCCCTCCGCCGACGATGGCGCACCATCGCCCTTGTTCGGGGGCTTCGGCGGTACTACGGGCCTGTCCGACTTCCCGTGTCCGTTCATCGCCGTCGTTCTCCTGTGGATTCACGGCGCTGGCGGCGGCACTCTCCGCCGTCAGACATGGGATCTCCCAGTTCCTGCGACCGGTGTTTCGGTGCGTGCATGGGGTCTTCGACCACGCGGAGTCCGCTGGCACCTCGCGCTAGCGATGCCTGCGGTGTTGCCTTCAGTGGGAGGAAACCACGTCGGCACTCCGATCTTTCATATCGTTTTCGAGGCTCGATACCCAGCCCGCACGTGCCCCTGTCAACGCTTCGTCGGCATCCATGCGGCCGCCGACGCATGACTCGGGGTCGGTGTGGGTCGCTACTGCCTTCACCGTGCGGCTCTTTCATCCGCTACTCCTGTCCAGTTACTGGCGCTGTCTCCCTCCCAAATATTCCGTCCGCCTTATTCTACAAGCACTTACGTCTCTTGTCTGCCCCACCTGCGCGAAATCTTTGAACAGGCCAAGCCGGGGGCCGTGTACGTGATTACTCGCTACCGGCACACGAACCAGAATCTCCAAACGAAGTTGCGGCGCACTCTCCGCAAGGCGGGCGTGACACCGTGGCCGAAATTGTACCAGAACCTGCGGAGCACCCGGCAGACGGAACTGGCGGACCGCTTCCCCGTCCACGTGGTTTGCGCGTGGCTTGGAAACAGCGCGCCCGTAGCCATGAAGCACTACCTACAAGTGACGGACGAACACTTCCGGCAGGCCGCGCAAGAGGCGGTGCAGAAAGCGGTGCAGCCCCCGTCTGCCGCGACGTGCCAGAACCCGCCCGCAGAACCCGGCCCAAAGGAAGAACCCGCGTTTGTCGCATCGGGACAGCGGGTGGCAGATTCAGGCAAGAACATATCAAAGGATATGGTGGGCGATACTGGACTCGAACAACCCTCAAAAGGCCAGCAAAAACGCAAGTCCCTGCCGGAAGCGGCGCAAAATGCGGCGCACTTGTCCGCCCCGGCGGACGTGGCGGACGTGGCGGACCTGGCCGCACGTCTGGCCGCCCTGCCGGAAAACGTCCGGCGGGCGCTGGCGGCGGCACTGGCGGCAAAGTAGAATGAGCATCGGGAAGGCCGTACCGCGGGCCTGCGGGCGGCCAAGCGGCCTGTCGGGGTTGGCGGTTCCTGTCCTTGCCGCTGACCCCGACGGCCGACCCGACCAAGAAAGGACAGACCATGCTAAAGAAACAGAAGAACCCCGCCCCCCAAGCCACAATTGACCGCAAGATCAAGGCCGAGGCCGAGACCTCGGCCAAGTTTATGGCCGAATGGAAAGCCGCGTACGCCGAGGCCCGCACCGCCTTCCCTGCCTTGGCCGAGACGATGTTGGATAAAGCGGCGGAAGGGTTCATGGAGGAAGTGCCGTGGCGCGATCCGCAATCTGTGGCGCAGTGGTTGAAAGTAACCGCCATGTGGCTTACTAGCAAGGCCAGCGCGTTTGCCTGGCGGACGGGAGATTCCGAGATTGCCGGGATGTATGCCAAGGCGCGGAAGTACCAAGAGGACTGGCGCACCGTTCTCAAGAAACGCTTCCCCAACAGTCCCTTGCCGGAGTTGCCGAGACTCGCCGGAAACGACTTCTACGCCGGGATGTTCAACCTTGCGGATTACTGCAATCTCATTGCCGACACCCTTGACGGCCCCGGCAAAGAGGAAGCGGGCGACAAGGCCGCCGAACTGAGCAAAGTCGCCCGCGCCCTTGCCGCCCTTACAGAACACCCCGACTGGACCGACGAGCAAATCGCCGATGCGGCGGGCTGCTGCCGCGAGTCCCTTTACCGTATGAAGAAGTTCATGGCCGCGAAAGCCTTGCTGAAAGAGGGCAAGCACGACGTGGCTGGGGGAAGCAAGTCGAAAGAGGGCGGCGTCGAAGCCTGGGAACGGGATAAAAACCCTGACGATGGCGACTCACTCGATGCGCAGTACAAGTAGTTCTCTAAAGTAGCGCGCTACTTTTCGCGCTACTACGAAGCACGATTCCGACCAATAGAATCAAGCCTTTCCGCACTTCCCTGCGCTACTGTTGCGCTACCTGTGGCCATTCTCCAGAGGGTGTCAGTTAACTTCGGAGAGTGGGTAATGCAAAACGAAGCAGACAAGGCGAAGCAAGAGGCGGTCGATAGCCCCGTGGCGTGGTTTGCCGTCCTGGAACGGGCGAAGCAAACAGGCGACTTCGCCAAGGCCGCCCACGCCGTGCAGGAACTCACGCGGCTTGGCGTCTCGGTGAAGTATCGCCGCCGGTCACGTGCGCCGAAAGGGGCCGCCCATGCCTGACACCGCGACCCCTGCCGCCCCGCTGCTGATGTCAATCCGCGACTGCGCCAAGGCACTCGCGCTTTGCGAAAAAAGCGTTTGGCAGTTGACCCGCGACGGCCGCCTGCCCGTCATCCGAATCGGCCGCGCCGTCAGATATTCGCGCGAAGATATTTTGGCCTTCATCGAAGCCAGCAAGCAAGGCCCGCCCGTGACCGCCGCAATGGACACCGCTGGCCCGGACAGACAGAAGGCGCTGGCCGCCGTATCGGGGGGCCGCCAATGAGCACAGACGGCGGATTCTGGCGTCTACGGCATGACCACCTGGCCACACTCCTGGCCAGACGCGATCTCTCCTGGGCCGTCGTCCGCGTGTACCTGGCCCTGGCGGATCTGACCGTGGGCTACCGGAAGGAACGCGACGAAGTAAGCCTGAGTCAGATTGCAGAGACGGCGGGCATGTTCTCCATTATTGAGTCCGGTATTACTAAAGTCGCGGCAATGGCTTGCCGATAAGAGTCGTATGAGACCCAAAGGAAGCGCCGAGGAGCTTGAGGCCAGACGCCAATCGGCCATCCGCTTGCTGAAGCAGGGGCTTCGCAAGGCGAA
>JAPLMO010000294.1 GCA_026386995.1 Planctomycetota bacterium
AGGATCGCCCCGCGGACGTTCCTGGCCGCCAGGACGGCCGCGATCGCCACTCCGGCCAGCACGACCAGGGCCACCGGGCTCCGCAGGTCCCCGAGGCGAACAAGCATCGCCGGGTGGTTCTGGACCAGACCACCGTACTGAAGGCCCACGAACGCGATCAGCAGGCCGATGCCCACGGCGATGGCGTACTTCAGACCGTCCGGCACGGCCGTCATGACCGCCTCGCGCAGCCCGAAAATGCTGACGGCGACGAAAAACGCCCCTGCCAGAAAGTTCGCAAAAAGCGCCTCTTGCCACGAGAAACCCATCCCCAGGGGCACGAGACCGCATACCGTAAAGGCGAAGAAGAAGTTGTGCCCCATCGCCGGCGCAAGCGCGATCGGGTAGTTGGCCAGTAGCGCCATCAGAAAGCACGCGATGGCCGAGGCCACGCACGTGGCGACGAAAACGTCGTTGGCCGGCATCCCGGTGGCCGCCAGCACCGCCGGCTGCACAAAAAGAATGTAGGAAAGCGTCAGGTAGGTGACCAAGCCCCCGCGGACCTCGGTCCAGAGGCTTGTGCCGCGCTCTCGAAGTTGGAACATCTTCGCTGCCCCCGGCAAGTGCGGCTAACACGACAGCGCAACTTAAACCTTTGCGCGGTGGGTCTCCGGACCCACCGCGCAAGAGAGACGCAGCCACAGGCCCGGAAACGAGTCATGCGCGGCGGGTCAGGAGACCCGCCGCGCAAAGTTGCGCTACTCTTCTTCGATGATAATCGCCCCGGTGGGGCAGGCGTCGCAGGCCTCCCTCACCTTGTCCTGAAGTTCGGGGGGAATCTCCTTTATGAGGACGGTCGAAACGTCGTCGCGGATCTCGAAAACTTCCGGGCAAACTTCCGCGCAGGGACCGCAGCCCGTGCACAGTTCAGGGTCAACGCGCACCTTCATGAATCACCTCCTCGCTTGCACGACCGCCCCGCAGATTCAGCGCGGTGACTGGCGGCCGCCGGCCCGTTTCTCAGGCGGCATTGTACCAGTCGACAAAGGCCCTGTCGATAGTCCCCCGTCGACACAAAAAAAGAGGGGCGGCCTTTCGGCCGCCCCTGCATTCCTTGGCATCCTACTTCGACCTGCATTGTTAACTTACAGTCTTCTCCCATGCCGCACTCGGGGATGTGTTGTCACAGATGTGGCGCCTGCGGCAACAGATTCAAACCAGGCATAGGGACCCATCCGCCGAACGGTTCCGACGCATTCGGGCCGAACCTTACGCCTTCGGCGTCAGTTGGGAGATGCCGACCGCCAGATCTTTCATGCTGTCGACATCGGTCACGTACACCACCGACTTGCCCTTGCGAGTGCCGATGACAAGCCGGCCCATGCGCAGCAGACCCAGGTGATGGCTGATCGTGGGCTGCTTCAGGCCCAGGCCCTTGCACAGCGCTGTGACGTTCTTCGGGCCGCTCGTCAGCAACTTCAGAATCCCCAGCCGCGTGGCATCCGAGAGCAATGAGAAGCCGCGAGCCAGTTCCAGCAAATCCACTTTCTTCGCCATTGATACTACCTACCTTTCATTAGCCCCCCTGGATTTAACATCGTACGAGGCTGCAACCCTGACTGCGAGCCGTCGTCCCCGGCGGGGTATACCGGAGGCGCCGGTGCCTTTTCTGCCCCATGCGCAAGCTTCTAGTGTAGCAGAAGGCCCATCAAGTGCAAGCAGAAATATTGCTGCAAGGGCTTCACTGGCTAACACATTGTGGCATCATGGATGATTGCCGGAGGGGGCGGAGGCAACTCGCCAGGCCAGACCTTGCCGCCGCAGGTGCAGACCGCTATGGCAGCGACCGAGAGGACCTCTTCCCGTGCTGTACATGACAGGCCCTTGGCATGGTCTGTCGCAGCACGTCTCCGCACCTGCCGCAGCAACGCACAATCATGGTCCGCTCTACGTGTAGTGCGTCATTCAGATTGCACGTGCTCCAAGACGCAGGGTGCCACGGCTGCGCTGTTTGCAGCCGTGCTTTGCGTCGAACGGCGGCACGGTTGCTGAACGGCGCAACCGTGGCACCCTGCCGCAGCAACGCACAATCTTGTCCGCTCTAGCGACGGCGCCGCCTGCGGCGACGGCCTCCCTGCCCCTGGGCGCCCTGCGGCTGATTTCCGCCCGAATGCCCGCCAGAAACCCCGGCCACTGCATGCTCCAGCCTGGCTGCGTGGCCGTGCGACCCGTGCCCGTGGGACAGCGGATGCCCGGCATCGCCTCCGCCGGACCCCTTCACAGCGTTTGCGGCGTGTGACGGCTTTGTCGCGTGCACCTCGCGACCGTGCTGCGAGTGAGACCGCGGATGGCCGTCGTGGCTGGTCGCCGACCCGGTCGCGTGGCCGCGCGCCCCGTGGGGCCGGTGGGTTCCTCCGTGATGCTCGCCCGACCTCCCGCCATACCCCTGACCATGCCCGTGCGGCGAGTGGGACCGCGGATGGGCCGTGTGGTCGGCCGCCGGGATGCCCTCGGGCGGCGGCGTCAGCGTGTACTTGCGTCCGACGAGTTTCTCCAGGTCCCTCAGCATCGCCCGGTCGGCGCCCGTGACGAAACTCGTGGCCTTGCCTGTCGCCTCCACGCGGGCCGTGCGGCCGATGCGGTGGACATAATCCTCCGGCGACCGCGGAAAATCGTAGTTGATGACGTGCTCGATGTCGTCCACGTCCAGGCCGCGCGCCGCGATGTCCGTGGCGATCATGATGCGGTACCGCCCTTCGCGGAATCCCGCCATGGCCTCGTCGCGCTGTTTCTGCTCGCGGTCGCCGTGCAGGCGGGCGACGTTGTACTGCCGGTCGCAGACGCGCCGGGCCAGCCGGTCCACGCCGCGCTTCGTCCGGGTGAAGACGAGCACCCGGCCGGTCTCCTTCTTTAGAAGGTGCAACAAGAGCGGCACTTTCTGGGTCTCGTGGACCTCGAACAACTTCTGCTCCGCCCGCTCGACCGGCCGCGACGCCAGGCCGATCTGGACCTTGATCGGGTCGCGCATGCTCTTGCGGGCGATCTGCTCGACGTCGGCCGGCATCGTCGCCGTGAACATCAGCGTCTGGCGCACGACCGGCAGATGCGAGATGATCCGGCGAATCTGCGGAATGAACCCCATGTCGTGCATGCGGTCGGCCTCGTCCACGACGAAGATCTCGACCTCCTTCAGCGACACGGTCTTCTGTTCCAGGTGGTCGTTCAGGCGGCCGGGCGTGGCCACGATGACGTTCGGCCATGAATGGAGGGCCTTCAGGTCCTTGTCGAACTTCACGCCGCCCACGAGGCTGGCGACGCGGATGCCGCTGGATCGGCCGAGTTCGTGAAATACGCCGACGATCTGGTGGACCAACTCGCGCGTGGGCGCCAGGACCAGGGCCCCAAGTTCGGCACGCCTGGCCAGGCGCTGGATGATCGGCAGCGCGAAGGCGGCCGTCTTGCCGGTGCCCGTCTGGGCCAGGCCGATGATGTCCTTGCCTTCCAGCGCAGGCAGAAGGCACTGCGCCTGGATGGGCATGGGTATCAGGTAGCCGGCGGCGGCAATGTCTTGGAGGAGGCTGTCCATGAACGGACAGTCGGTGAACTTCAATACAGCGTGGTGGGTAGTCAAAACTAAATACCTTCCATCAAGGGTGCCTCGGGAGCCTGCGGCTCCGGGCGACCAGGGGCCGGCGCTCGCGACGGCGCCCCGCATGGGGCGGCTTCGTCGTTGGCTGCCGTTCGGGAACGTCCCCCGCCACTTGCGAGCGGCCCGTTCCCTTTGCGCCCCGCAGTCGTTTTCCCCGGGGCGCCCTTAACGTGAAGCATTCCGGCCGGCGCCCGGTCTATCGACCCCAGGCGCGGCCTGAAACAGTGCAGTGGAAGCAGTCAAAGGGAGTTGACGGCCAGGCGGAAAACAATAAGCGGATCCGCGAGAGGTCAAACCTCCGGCCCTTCCATACAGCAAAACGCACTTCACCTAGCGAGTAAGTATATGCGAGAAAGGCGCGGAATGCAAATAGAATCGCCCCAACTCTGCAGGGCGTCAGAAACGAAGGTGACCCGCCGCGGCGGGTTTTCGCCCGTCGGCAGGCGCATGGGCACGCAACAGCGTGATCATGCCACCCCCCTGGGACTGAGCGGTTACGGAACGGGCCACCTAGTACTACAACGCCACTTGGTTCATTATGCAACAGCGTAACGACGACAGTTTGACGCCGAGTTCACGCAACCGCCGCGCGGGAGCCATGCTCGGCGGCCTGTGGGAGTTCCCCGGCGGCAAACGCCGGCGCGGCGAGTCCGTCCAGAAGTGCATCCGCCGCGAACTCTTGGAAGAGTGCGCACTGCCAGTAACCGTCGGCGAGCACCTCATCGACGTGATGCACACCTACACGCGCCTCCGGGTGACCCTGCACGTGTATCATTGCCGCGCTGGGGCGGGAAAGGTGAAACTCCTCGGCTGCGACGATGCGCGTTGGGTCCGGCCGCAGGACATCTCTCGCTATCCGCTGCCTGCGGCGGACGTGAAAATCCTTGAAGCGTTGGGCGTTTCGCCACCCAGGCCCTGAAAACGCGCGGCGACTCAGGAGGGCCTGTTGCCGAATTGCCGTTCATGTAGGGTGGGTGCTCTGCACCCACCATTTTCACACGACAAAACGCCATTGGTGGGTGCAGAGCACCCACCCTACATATTGAGCAACAGGCCCGGGAGACCCGCCGCGCAAATCAGCAACATTCACAAGGCCACATTATTTCACGTTGAGCCAAGTCTCGGCCGTCTCTGTGACCTCGAACGGCCCGGCGTTAACCTCCACCTGGACGCGATATTTCCCCTTGAATCCTTCAGGTACTCGCCACGAGTACCGGCACGAGCCGCCTCAGCCAAACTCGGAGTTGCCCTCGGCGAGCACTTTGCCGGAGGCATCGAAGACCTTTACCTTCGGCGGCAGCGGCTGTTCCGTGCCCTTGCGCGGGGCGATGGAATACGTCTCGCCGGCCTTGCCGACGAGGACAAGGTTCAGGGTAGTCTGGCCCCCCTGCGATTGGGCGTCCACCTTCAGCGCCAGCGGCGGGCCGATCTGAATGGCCGTCGTCTCGCCGCCGCGGACCTCGAACTTCGCAAGCGAACCCACGTCACTGCCGATGAGCGTCCACGTCTTGCCGTCCGCATCGGTCTTGGTGATCTGCAGGTTCTGGCAGGCATACCGGCCCTCGGGGACCTGCCACTTGCCGCTCGAACCGCTGAGGCTGTGCATGCCCGTGTCGGACATAAGCGTCATGATCGTCAGGGAAGCCGCCGTGCCGATGTCGAGCGTCCCCGTTTTCGGCTCATACTTCTCGAACTTGATGGACGAGCCGTCCGGGGCAACTTCGACAAGGTAATACTTGCCCTTGACGCAGACCGCCTTCGAGAGCGGCATGATCTCTCCGGAGCCGATGTCGCCGCGCAACTTGCCGTCCTGGTTGGAGTCGATGGCAATCGCGTCGGCCCGCCACAAAGGCTGGCTCGTGCCGTCCTTGCCGAACGCACGCTCGTAACGGCCGTCCAGGTTTTTGTCGAGGACGGCGACGCGGTAGGTCTGGCCGTCCAGTATTGCCGCACCCCCCATGTAGCCTGCCGCGCGGCCGCCCAGGATTTGGTTATTGCCGATGCTGACGAACAGGACCTTGGCGGTGATCGCCTTCTTCTCATCGCCGAGAGGCACGTCGATCGGCCCATAGGTGCATTGGCTGCCACTCGCCTTCCCGACGAGCGGCGCGACGGACGAGAAGTCGCCCGTGCCGGCCACGTCCACATATAGTTTCGGCGGCGAGACGGCGTCGAGCGCGGCCCAGACTGGCTTTCCGCCGACCAAAATCCTGAAGTACCGGACCTTGTCCGACAGCCCCTCCGGCAGTGGCTTGTTTGGCGACGGCCGAATGGTCATGCCCCCGCTGTAACTGATGCCCGAACTCGTCAGCGGATCGTTTTCCTCCGCCAGCACATATTTGAGCGGAAACTCCCCCTGCGCCCGAACCGCCGAAGTGCCGGCCGCCAGGAACGCCGCGGCCACAACGACCATCAGCAATGACCTCATCGCCCGTCTCCTTAACGGCCCGTGGTTGATTGCCCGCGACATATCATGCCGCGCCCAACCTCGCGCTGCAACCGTTCCTTTGATGCATCTTGCGTCTTCACGGTTCCCGGATTCCCTGGCCATGTGCGGCAGCCACGCCTCCTTGAACTTGAAACCTGAAACTTGCAACTCCAGTTGGAACCGTCTTTACGTTTGGGCGTCCAAGAGATACACTGTTGCAGCCTCATCGACTCCGTGCGGCCGCAGGGGCCGGGTCCGCCCAGTCGGTCATACCTTATCGGGTTTTATTCTGAGGGCGGGCGCCGGCCGAACGTCGCGCTGTGCGGAAATGATACGGGAGAAACTCACGATGCTGGAGATGCTTCTCGTGGCCGTTCTTGTGGCTGCCGCGCCCGCGCCGGCCCCCGCAGCCAGGTCGGGGCCGGCAACCCCGCCGCCCCCCGCCACCACCGGCGGCTGGGAGACCGCCCCCGTGGCCGTCCCGAAGACGGGCGCCGAGCCGGCCGGGCCTTCGACGCCGGCCGCCCCCGCGCCGCCTGCCGACCTCTCGCCGGGCTTGACGGGCCCGCGCGCCCCGATCGGCATCGAGGACCTGAAGGCCCTCTACAAGGAGGCCGACTTCATCGTTCAGATCCAGGTCGAATCGGTCCAGGCGAAGACCGAGGTCAACCCGCGCCTGACGTGGGAAGTGCGCGGGCCGGTCCTGGAGGTCACCAAGGGCACGTTGCTGCCGGGCCAGATTTCGATCCACGTCGACAGCGTCCTTCGCGCGTTCGACATGCCGCGAAAGGACATTGAGGGCAAGCAGTTCGTGGTCGCCGTCAAGCCGCTCGGCGATGCTTCGGCGCGGCGGTTCCAACTGGTCGGCGCGTACGCCTTCCTGTCGGACTCCAAGGAGGCCCAGGCGCTGCGGCAGTTGGCCTCGGCGGACATCGAAAAGGGCTCGGGCGGCCAGACGCTGGAACTTGTGGTCCGCCCGCTCCAGCCGGCCTACCCCGTGAACGGCCCGAAGATGATCGAAATCCGCCTGACCAACAGCGGCAACGACTCCGCCACGTACCTCCAGACGCCGATCACCGAAAAAGAGGGGCGGCTCTTCCTGACGGGCCAGGGCATGATCCGCATCCGCGACGTCTCCGGCCGCATCGTACCCGACAAGGGCAACGTGACGGTGGGCCAGCCGCCCCCGCCGCCGCCGACGCCGGCGCTGGTGCTGCCGAAGGCGCGTTTTGTCGAGACGGTCGATTTGTCGAAGTATTTTGAACTGTCGGAGGGCCGGTACACGCTGATGGTGTCTCTGGCGACGCCCGACGGCCGCGGCCGCATCGCGTCCAACGGGTTCTCGTTCCAGGTGGGCGCGGTCAACCTGCCGCCGGCGCCGCCCATCGACCAGCCGCCAAGCCGCCCGAAGCCTCCTGTTGCGCCCCTCCCGCCCGAGGGCGCCCCGCCGGCCGCCGTTTCGCCCGAGACGTCGCCGGAAGAGCCGCCTATGCCGCCCGTGCGGCGGCCGGTCGTCGAGGTCCAACTTCCCGACCCGGCCAAGTACCAGCCCGGCAAGCCGACCGCCGGCCTGGCGGGGCTCCTGAGGCCCGCCGCCAAGGCCAAGGTCGCCCTCGGCGATCCGGTGGAACTGGAGTTCCGCCTCATCAACACGGGCGCCAGGGCGATTGCAGTTGATGCCCGCCTGGAACGGACGCTGATGATCCAGGTGCAACCCGTCGGCGACAGCCCGCAGCCGCTGGTCGTCCGCCAGGTTATCCCGTGGCCCGCCGACGCGGGACCGATGCCCGAAGAGCGGGCGTTCCTCAAGGAAGGCGCCTTCTGGGGCCGCACCATCAACCTCAACATGCTCTTCGGCAGGACCCTGGAGGAACTTCCAACGCCGACGCCGGAAGAAATCGCCTCCGGCAAGGGCCTCTCGTACGAACGCTTCGGCAAGAACCTGTTCGGCTTCCCCAAGCCCGGCATCTACACCGTGACGGCCACGTACGCGGTGACCCGCCCGCAGCGGCCCGCAGCCTCTAACGACGGTACGAAAGAGCCCGCCAAAGACGCGCCCAGGGAATGGTGGATCGGCGACATCCAGACGAACTCCATCACCATCCAGATCGGCGAGCCGGGGAAGTAAAAATATTTTCGATTTTAGATTTTCGATTGAACGGGTGGCGCCCCTCGGTGCACACGGCCATGCAACGGCGCGTGGCCGTGAATTTCAGGACAAAAAGTGAGCCGGACGTGGTCGCCGTAGCCCCGTCCGGCTCGATGCCATTGCCGCCCGGGTGGATTGGGCGACAACGGACGTTTCGTATCGCGGTTGCCGGACCTCTCCGGTCCGGCCTGCCGCGCTACTCTTAATCTCACCAGATTATTCGACCCTCCCTTGCCAAGGTCAAGGGCCGCCCACCGAAAAAAAGCGGGCCTCGCAGAGGAGGCCCTGAAAAGCCGCGAGGCGCCCCACGAGGGACGCCTCCGGTTTTCCGCACTTAGAGATCAGGCTTCACTTACTTCTTCGGTGCTGGCTTCTTCTTTTTGTCACGGCATCCGCACGTTCCGCACATGGCTCGTCCTTTCTCAAAAAGGTTCCGGGATACCACCTTACCCAAAGTATATCGGCACACCGCCCCTCGCCGCAAGCGGGTATTTTCCATGTTTCAGACATTGCGGGTTTCCTTGCGGGTTTCCTTGATTTGCACGCCGCACCCCGATATCATGGCGGGTCTGGCACGACGGGCCTTGCGAATTCAGACGAGGAGACGCTCATGCGGATTGTGGACCCGCACATTCACATGCTCAGCCGCACGACGGACGACTATCGAGTCATGGCAGAGGTGGGCGTTGCGGCCGTCTGCGAGCCCGCTTTCTGGCTCGGCGTCGACCGCCAGTACCCCGAGAGCCACCTGGACTACTTCAACCTGCTGACGACGTTCGAGCCGGCCCGGGCGGCCAAGCGCGGCATCCGGCACTACGCGTTCCTCGGCGTTAACCCGAAGGAATCGGAGAACCACGAGATCGCCGGGAAGGTCTTTGCGCGCATCGACGAATTCCTGGCCCGGCCCACCGTCCTCGGCATCGGCGAGATCGGCCTGAACCGCAACACCGAGCCTGAGATCGCGATGCTCCGGCGGCAACTCATCATGGCCGCCGAACGAAAGGTCCTCTGCATCATCCACACGCCGCACGGCGCCAACAAGGCGCGCGGCACGGAACTCATCGCCGACGTCATCCGCGAGGTCGACCCGCCGCGAAACCTTGTCGTCGTCGACCACTGCACCCGCGAGACGATCGACGTGGCGATGTCCACCGGCTGCTGGGTGGGCCTGACGATCTACCCCGGCAAACTGTCGCCCGAAGAGGCGGCCGTCCTCGTCCGCGACCGCGGCCCGGACCGCATGCTCCTGAACTCCTCGGCCGACTGGGAAGACAGCGACCCGCTGTCCGTCATGGTGACCGTGGGCGTGATGCGCGAGATGGCCATGGCCGAGAGCATCATCGAGCGCGTCGTCTGGCACAACCCGAATGAGTTCCTCGGACAGAATCCGAAGTTCAAACGCTAACCTTTCACGTCTGCATGGAGGATGAGCAGTGCCCACCGGCCCTTCCGACAGCCGCCGTTGCCCAGGCGAGAAGTATTCCATCAGCGAAGCCATCTGCCACGCACGCACCGTGCGCCACTTCCCCAAGTGCAAGGCCTGCAAGTGGCGCGACCAGACGAGCGAGCCCCAGGCGCCCGCGGACCCGCCCGTCAACCTGGACGCGGTCTTCAAGTCCTACGACGTGCGCGGCACGGTGGGCACTGAGATTCACGGGACGCTGGCCTGGAAGGTCGGCTACGGCACGGCACTGTACCTCTTGTCGCTCATGGGGGCCGAAGGCCGCGCGCATCCCGAAAAGCATTGGGTCGTCGTGGGGCACGACATGCGGCCGACGAGCGAGGGCCTGGCGAAGGCGATTGCGGAAGGCATCCGCGCCGCCGGCGCCGGCGCCATTGACATCGGCGAAGTCGAGACGCCCGCCGTCTACTACGCCGTCGGCAGCCTGCGGGCACTGGGCGGCATCCAGATCACCGCCAGCCACCTGCCGGCGCAGTACAACGGCTTCAAGGTCACCGGGCCGGGATGCGTGCCGGTGGGCCTGGGCTCGGGCCTGGAGAAGATCAAGGAACTCGTCGCGCAGCAGGAAGACACGGGCCTGGCGCCGGTCGGCCCGCTGCGCCAGGAAGACATATCGAGCGGCTACCTGGAGCACGTCAAGAAGTTCGCGGGCGACATTAACCCCATGAAGATCGTGGTCGACTGCTCCAACGGCATGGCCTCGAAGTGGACGCCGACGCTGCTGCGGGACCTGGGGATGGACCTGGAGGTCCTCCACATGGAGCGCACCGGCCGGTTCGACCACGAGCCGAACCCGCTGAAGGCCGAGGCCCTGGCCGACGTGAAGGCCCGCGTGCGGGCCTCGGGCGCGCGCTGCGGCGCCTGCTTCGACGCCGACGCCGACCGCATCGGTTTCGTCGACGAGACCGGCGAGGCGATCTCGAACGACCTCATGACGGCCCTCCTGGCGCCGCAGTTTTTGGCCAAGGAAAAGGGCGCGAACATCGTGTACGACCTCAGGTCGAGTTGGGCGCTAAAGGAAGAGATCCTGAAGCACGGCGGTGTGCCGCGACGCGAGCGCGTCGGCCACAGTTTCATGAAGGCGGCCCTGCGCGAGACTAAAGCGCCCTTTGGCGGCGAACTTTCCGGCCACTCCTATTTCCGCGACAATTACTACTGCGATTCGGCCGTCATCACCCTGCTGGAGATGCTGACCCTGCTGTCGGCCCGGCCCGGAGAGCCGCTGAGCACGATGGTCAAGCCCCTGCGGCGGTACTTCACGACCGGCGAAGTCAACTTTGAAGTCGAGGACAAGAAGGGCATGATCAAACGCCTTGCCCAGACGTTCTCCGACGGCAAGGTCGATTTTCTCGACGGCGTGACGATTGAGTACGACGACTGGTGGTTCAACTGCCGCCCCTCCAACACCGAGCCGCTGCTGAGGCTGACGATGGAGGCGAAGACGGCGGACCTGAAGGACGAGATGTTCGAGAAGTTGATCGGCATCCTCGGCGAGCCGTCGGGGCACTGAAACGCGCCGTTCACTTTGAACTTTGAACCTGCAACTTTGAACCGCCTTTGAGCGCCTCCGCCAAGAGTTGCATCGGGTGATACACCGGCAGGCCCGTGCCGGCGGCCAGTTGCGTCCGGCACATGCCGCAACTCGTAACGACCGCCTCCGCCCCCGAAGCCTTGATGCGGTCGAACGCCTCCTTGGCGATGAGGGCCGAGGTCTCGGCGTTCTTCGACTTCAGGCCGTACGTCCCGCCCATGCCGCAACACGTCGCGTTCGTGACCACGAACTTCAGGCCCAGCATTTTCTCCAGGAGCCGGCGCGGCACATCGCCCTTGCCGGCGGCGCGCAGGTGGCACGGCGCGTGGTACGCCAGCCGCCGGCCGTTCCACGGATTGAAGAGGTCCTTGTCGCGGCCGTCGCTCGCTTCGTCGAGGTCCAGGATAAGCGTGTGGAGGTCCTTGGTGTGCTCGGCCACGAGGCGGCCGCGGTCGTCGTCTTGCGCCAGTTCCGGATAATCGTCGGTCAGCGTCAGGACGCACGACGGGCATCCGCTCGTGACCGTGTAGCCCGCCTCGACCAGCGGCGCGAGGACGCCCAGGTTGAAGCGCATGTCCTTGAGTGCCCCCTTGACGTTGCCGGCCGAAATCTTCGGGATGCCGCAGCACCGCTGCGTCGGGATGATTACCTCGCAGCCCAACGCGCCGAGGACCGCCAGCGTCGCCCGCGCGATGTCCGACTCGTTGAAAAGTTCGAAGCACCCGGCGAAATACGCCACGCTGCACCGGGTCACCGGCACGTCCACGCGCTGACCTTCCGCGATGCGGTCGGTCTCGAAACTCGGAACGGGTGCGTCGCGGCGGATGCCTCCCAGGCGTTCCAGCAGGCACCGCACCGGATGCCAGCCCATAACCGCGTTCGCCACCGGCGCCACAAGGCTCCCCATGCGGCCCATCGGCCGCACGTGCAGCAGCATCCGCTCGCGAAGGCCGAGGCGGCCGCGCTCTGCCAGGAGTTGCTTGTGCTTCAGCACGAGCGCCGGGACGTTCACGTGGCTCGGGCATTCCACGAGGCAGGTCTTGCAGTTGTAGCAGAGATTGGCGATGGCCTTCATCTTGCTGCCGGCCATCTCTTCGGGCGTCAGGTCGCCCGCCACGACCGCCCGAAGGAGGTTCGCCTTGCCGCGCGGCGTGGCCACTTCGTCGCCGCTGACCTTGTAGACGGGGCAATACGCGCGGCACGTGCCGCAGCCGTGGCAGCGGCCGATCTCGGTCGCCCACGGATCGCGGTCCAGCGCGCTGCCGGTCACCTGGACGCGGAAGTCCGGCCCCATACGCAGGTGGCCGGTATAGCATTCCCGCAATTCCGTGATGACCTTGCCGGGGTTGAGGGTGCCCTTCGGGTCCCAGAGTTCCTTGATCTGGCGCATGACGCCGTAGAGTTCGCCGAACTGAAGTTCGAGGAACCCGCTGCGCGTCAGGCCGTCGCCGTGCTCGCAGGAGATCGTGCCGCCGAGGTCGACCGTCAGGTGCGCGACGGCGTCGGCCATGCCTTTCATGCGGGCGACGTCTTCGGCTCGCCTGAGGTCCAGGAGCGGCCGCGCGTGGAGGTTGGAATCGCCGGCGTGGCCGTAGACGGCCGCCTCGACGCCGAACCGCTCGAAGATCTCGCGCAGGCCCTTCATGTACGTGACCAGGTTCTTCGGGGGAACGGTCACGTCCTCGATGAACGGCGTGATGCGCGTCGGGCCGGGCAGCCGCTGGAGAATCTGGACCGCGCGTTTGCGGACCATCCACAGCCGCTCCTGTTCCTTCGGGTCGTACGCGTCGATCGCGCCGAACGCCAGTTTCCGCTCCTGGAGGATGACCCGCCGGACCGCGGCGATCGACGCCTCGTTCTGCGCGCGGCTGTCGGTCAGGAACTCCACCAGGAGGACCGTGTCGGCCTCTTTCGGGAGGTACTCCTTCGGCACGGTTCCGTCGGTACGGACGATGTCCAGGAAATGCCGCTCCATGATCTCGCAGGCGCTGGGGTTAAGGGCCAGCACGGGGCTGACGGCTTCGCCCGCGCTTTCGAGGTCCGAGAACCACAGGAGCACGCTCGCCCGCTCCTTCGGCTTCGGCACAACCCGCAGGCCCGCCTGGACGACGACGGCCAGCGTCCCCTCGCAGCCCACGACGAGGCGCGTCAGGTCAAACGTGCCGTCGCGGAGCACCTCAAAGACGTTGTACCCGGCGGAATTCTTGCTTGTGTGCGGTTGGTAACGGTGGATGAGATCGGCGTTGTCGTTGGCGAGGCGGCGCGTGCCCGCGACGATGCGGCCCAGCAGGTCCTCGCGGGCCGCGCGACCGGCCCGTGGCGGGTCGGACGCCGACATCGGCGCGAGACGCACCGTCGAGCCGTCGGCCAGCACCCCGTCAAGCCACGCAACGTAGTCCTTCATCGAGCCGTACCGGATGCCGCGGCTGCCGGACGAGTTGTTGCCGAGGTTGCCGCCGATGGTGCAGAATGCCTCGCTCGACGGGTCGGGCCCAAGCATCAGTCCGTGCGGCGCCAGCGCCTCGTTGACCCGCCCCGTGACGGCCCCCGGCTGGACGCGGACGATCTTCGCCTCGGCGTCAATCTCCAGGACCTGGTTCATGTACTTCGTGAAATCCAGGACGAGCCCCGTGCCAAGCGCCTGGCCGCACAGGCCCGAGCCTGCCCCGCGCGGAATCACCGACAGGCCGAGTTCGGCCGCAACCTGGACGGCAGTGGCAACGTCGGCGGCGTCCTTCGGCACGACAACCGCCGCCGGCATGATCTTGTAGATGCACGCCGCCGTCGCATACGCCGTCAGGCTGAAACGGTCCGTAAGCAGGTCGCCGGCAATGCGACCCTGGAGGGCTTGCTCGATTGCATTGGGCGAGACTTTAGCGGGCGAAAGGGTCACGGTAGCGTCCTTGCTTGATTCTCGTGAGGCGCGAGAATACTATACGTCGCCGCCGGGGAAATACAAGTAAGACACGGGCCCTGTGGCACGGCTGGCTTGTCCAGCCGTGGGGAACGTTGCAGGCCGTCGCCACGGCTGGACAAGCCAGCCGTGCCACATGTGTACGCACTCGGTGGGGGCAAGGAACACCGGCGCCATGGCCAAAGCCATCGGTTGCATCTCGGGCGGGTTGGATTCGACGCTAGCCGTCCGTCTCATCCAGCGCCTGGGCATCGAGGTCGTCGGCCTCCACATTCTGCACCTATGGGCCCCGCCGCCGGCCACGACCGATGCCAAGCCGCGCGCGATCCGTGCGGCCGAGATGCTCGGCATTCGCTGCGTGGCCATCGACGCCTCCGAGGCGGACCTGGAACTCGTGCAGCACCCCAAGCACGGCCTCGGCAAACGCATGAACCCTTGCATCGACTGCCGCATCTGGTCGCTCCAGCGGGCCCGCGAGGTGATGATCGCCGAGGGGGCCGACTTCGTCTTCACGGGCGAAGTGCTCGGCCAGCGCCCGATGTCGCAGCGGCGACCGGTCATGGGACTGATCGAGCGCGAGTCCGGCCTCAAGGGGCGGCTACTCAGGCCCCTCTCGGCCAAGTGCTTCTCGCCCACCGAGATCGAAGAGCGCGGCATCGTTGACCGCACAAAGTTGCTCGGCATTGCCGGCCGCTCGCGTCACATCCAGATGGCGACGGCCGCCGAGTGGGGCATCACGGATTACCCGTCGCCGGCCGGCGGGTGCCTTGTGACCGACCCGGGCTTTTCCTACCGTCTCAAGGACATGCTCTCGCGCGGCAAGCCGACGGTGGCCGACGTTGAACTGCTGAAGGTCGGCCGGCACTTCCGCCTGGCCGACGGCACGTGGCTGGTCATGGGCCGCGAGGAGCAAGATTGCCTGCTCCTGGGCCGGCACTTCCAGCCGGGCGACGTGCGCATCGAGGCCGACGGCCTCCCCGGGCCGACGACGCTCCTGCGCGGCACGCCTAGCGAAGATAACATCCGCACCGCCGCGGCGCTTACGCTGCGGTATATCAAGAAGGCGGGGACTGACGCGCGGCCGGTCCTCGTCAAGCCGGTCGGCGGCGAAACGCGTACCGTTCAGGTGACGGCGGCAAGCGAGGCCGACTCAAAGCGCTGGATCATTGCACCCCCGGAGAGCGTGTAGTAGACTGGCACAACTGAATTTGCGGGTGCCACGGCTGCGCAGTTTGCAGCCGTGTTTCCCTGCCAACTACCACGGCTGCAAACTGCGCAGCCGTGGCACCCATATAATCAAAGTTGAAGGAGCAGTAGTGGCAAAGTCGAAGACTATCGGCGGCGAACTGGCCGCCAAGCGGGCAAGGCTGGAGACGATCCTTAAGGAACTCGGCTCCGTGATCGTCGCGTTCTCGGGCGGCGTCGATTCAACGCTCCTGGCGGCCGAGGCGCGCCGGGTGCTCGGGCGCAAGAAGATGCTCGCCGTCACAGCCTCCAGCGAAACGTACCTGCCGAGCGAACTGGAAGAGTCGAAGGCGCTGGCCAAGCGGCTGGACCTCAGGCACGAGATCATCGAGACTCGCGAACTGGACATCGAGCACTTCCGCGGCAACCCGCCCGACCGATGCTACTTCTGTAAGCGCGAACTCCTGGAGCGGCTGCTTGAGATCGCCAAGGTGCGCGGCATGGCGACCGTCTGCGACGGCGCCAACGCCGACGACGTGAACGCATGGCGCCCCGGCCTGCGCGCAGCCGAGGAACTCGGCGTCCGGAGCCCCCTGAAGGAGGCGGGCCTGGCGAAGGCCGACGTGCGGACCCTCTCCAAGGCCCTCGGCCTGCCCACATGGGACCGTCCCGCGATGGCCTGCCTGGCGAGCCGGTTCCCCTACGGCCAGACGATCACCAAGAACGGCCTCGACCGCGTGGCCGCCGCAGAGTCATTGCTGAAGGACCTCGGCTACCGCGGCTTCCGCGTGCGCGACCACGGGACGCTCGCGCGGATCGAGGTCGCCCCGGCCGACATCGAGCGCCTCACCATCAAGCACCGCGCCCAGATCCTGCGGGACCTGAAGGCCCTCGGCTACACGTACGTCTCGCTGGACCTCGAAGGTTACCGCGCCGGGGCGATGGATGAGGTGCTGCCGCAACGGAAAGGCGGGAACGGGGAACGGGGAACAGGGAACCGGAAGAAACGGAAACGGGTTCGCTGATTGCCGGCCGCTTGGCTATGTTTTGGTCGCTGCAATTCCTTTTGTAGCCCCAAAGGGGCGACTGTAAGTAGCCACGCGGCGCAAGCCCGTGGAAACGGAAACGCGGCAGAAACCACCTGGGTTCAGTCTTCAGAGCCCCCTCGGGGGCGATTGAAAGGGACTCGCATGGGCCATACATACGCCAATGTCCTGCTGCACGTGGTCTTCAGCACCAAGGAACGCCGCCCCTCAATCAGCGAATCGTTCCGTCCGCGCCTTTACGAATACATGTGCGGCGTGGCGCGGAGCGAGTTTGGCCGCGCGATCACGGTTGGCGGCACGAACAATCACATTCACGGACTTCTATCTATTGGCACGGACCTTTCCATCGGCGAAATTCTGGCCAAGTGGAAAAGCCTTTCGTCGGGGTGGGTACACAAGACGTTTTCCGAGGCGGCGGACTTCGCGTGGCAAACGGGCTACGGGGCATTCAGCGTAAGCCAGTCAAACGCCGAGAAGGTCATTCAGTACATTGCGGGGCAGGCCGAGCATCACAAGCGATTGACATTTGAGGAGGAATTCCTGGCACTGCTGAAACGCCACGGAGTCCAGTTCGATCCGCAACGCGTATGGGACTGAAGACGCCTCAATCGCCCCCGAGGGGGCTCCAACAGAACTGAAGAACAACACAATCCATGCATCACGTTTGTCCACCACGGGCTTGCGCCCCGTGGCTACTCACAGCCGCCTCTTCGAGGCTACAATGAAGCCCGCAGCCTGTTCATTGCCCAAACCCGACGCTCGGCGCCTGCCGCTCGACGGCCGTTTCGATCTCGAAGAACTCCGCCGGCTCGAACTTGAACATGCCCGCCATAAGGTTGGTCGGAAACATCTCGCAGCGGTTGTTGTAATCGCGGACGTTGGCGTTGTAGAACCGCCGCACGGCCTGGATGCGGTCCTCGGTCTCCGCCAGTTGCTTCTGCAGGAGGAGGAAACTCTGGTTCGCCTTCAGGTCCGGGTAGCCTTCGACCACCGCCATCAGTTGCTTCAGCGCCCCCACTAGCATGTTCTCGTCCTTGGCCTGCGAGGCGGGCGACCCGGTCGACGACACGGCGCGCGTGCGGGCCTCAATGACCTGCTCCATGACCGTCCGCTCGTGGGCCGCGTAGCCCTTGACGGTCTCGACGAGGTTCGGGACAAGGTCGTAGCGGCGCTTCAGTTCCGTGTCAATGCCGGCCCAACTCTCGCGCACGTGGTTGCGCCCGCTCACGAGGCTGTTGTACATGCCGATCACCACCAGGATGACGATGATGATCGGCGCCACGACGCACGCGCAGAACGGAAGGAGCGCCGCCAACTCCGCCTGCGCCAGAACCATCGGTGTACTGATGATGGCCGTAATCACGTTTGTCCTCCTTGCGGGCCGCCTATGCCGCGCTGGTTCAGGACGTACTCCGGAATGCTGCGGATGATCTCCTGCCCGATGTCCAGCAGCCGCCGGAAATTCTCGATCTTGTTGTTGCTCTCGTAGAGGAGGAGCGTCGGCCCGTTCATCTCCAGTGTCGGGCAGTCGCCGCACGCCAGCAGGTACTCGATCAGCCGCGCGTGGAAAATGTCGTAGGCGAATTTGCGGTCGTCGCACTTCAGGTGATAGCGCTTGCTGAACTCCTCGCTCTCGAAGTTGATGTCGTCGTGGCCCACCCAGGAGGCCACGCGGTCGAAAATGCTCTCGTGCCGCATGTGCATGCGGGCCGCCAGGATGGGCATCGCCAGGATCGCAGCCTGGTAGTGATACGTCGTACTGTTCTTGCCGCTGCCCGTGGTGTACTGGTAATCGCAGAGGATAACGTCGCGGCCGTTCACCCTGCCGGCCATAACGTTTGAGGCCTTGCGCGAATGGCCGCTATTGAAGAGGTCGAAGTGCGCGTACCGCGCGGGCATGTCGAACGGGTCGTCAGCGTAGTACTGGAGGCCCCACTGTGCGGCCATACTGGCCATGGCCTCGCGGCGTTTGCGGGCATTGATGATGCCGTAGACGATGAGGGCGACAATGCCGCCGGCCACCAGCACGAAAAACATGCACTGGCACGCGCCCGCGCCGCCCGCGAAAACAACCGGAACCAGGTTTTCCATGCCCGCCTCCTGTCCGAGCGCGGATTATAGAGCGGTCCGCAAGTCGCGCCAAAGATAAACGGAGGGCGAAATTATAACCGGCCCGCGCACAGTAACAGAATCAATACGTGGAACCCTCCCCCTGCCGCGAGTACCTGTGGGGAAAGGAGGCGACGCCATGAACCTCATGCCACACCAGGCCGACGCCGACCCGGGAACTGATCGCGGCATCGCCGCCGCCGGCACCCTTCCCGCCGACCTGTCAACGCAAAGTAGAAACGTCCGGTTTTCCGCAAAGTAGAACTGTCCTCTTTTCGAAGCCTTGGCGCCAGGGGTGATCAGCGGCGGGGCGGCGGGGGGCCGCGGCCGAAGAGTCCCTGGGTAACTCGTAGGACGCG